>JBFHEQ010000076.1:0-9986 GCA_041584075.1 Hydrogenophaga sp. | reverse complement strand
TGGTCCCAGATCCGCCGCTTCAACCCCGATTGGGTCATCAGCTGGAATCTGGGCAACATGCACGTTGTTGCCTCGCGCGAAATGAAACGCAACGCCATGCCGATGGACAAGTACATCGCAGTCAATTGGTTCAACGAAGTGGACATCGCGAACATTGGCGCCGACGCAGCCAAGGGCATCAAGCGCGGCACTAATGTGGTGGGCGGTCAGGAGCACCCGCTGATCCAGCAGATCCTGAAGGATCTGTATGACAAGGGAAAGGGCAACGGCGACCGCAAGCATACCAATGACATCTTCTACAACACTGGGCTGGCCACCTACGCTCCTGTTTTCGAAGGCGCGCGTCTGGCAATCAAGCAGTATGGCTGGCCTCTGACATCCGACAAGATGAAGCGCGGGCTGGAGAGCCTGCGCAACTTCGACGCTAACGGCCTCATCGCCCCTGTAACTGTGACGGCCAAGGACCATGGCGGCGGCGGCAAGACGCGCATCGACATGTGGGATGGCGCAAAGTGGGTGCCAGAGACTGGCTGGTTCTCCGCATACGACGATGTAGTCCAGGAAAGCGCCAAGAAGGAATCGGCGGAGTTCGCCAAGTCGAAGCAGTAGCGATACGCCTCGGTCAGGCCTCGGGCACGACTGTACGGCGTGCCTTCTACAGACTGCATTTCACCCCGTACTAACTAAACAGGAAACATCATCATGAAAATCAAACAGCTTTCCATTCTTGCTGGCCTGGGATTGGCGCTGGCCGGTCTGCAGTCCGCGCAGGCGCAGGCACCAGCCCAGCCCGTCAAATTCGCGCTTTGTTATGACCTGAGTAAATCCTACGGCTTTGTGACGCCACAAATTGCCCAGGCGGCGAATGACTATGCCAAGATATTGAATCAGAAAGGCGGCATTGAAGGCCACCCCATCGAGATACTGGTTCAAGACCATGGCAACGAGCCGCAGCGTGGCATTGAGTGCTACGAAAAGATGAAACGCGAAGGCGCCGTTGCCTTTGATTTCCTGTCCACGCCGGTTTCCCGCGCCGTTCTGCCGCGCGCCATGGCGGATGGCAATGTGATGGTGCAATCCTTTGTAGGTCGTGGCGATGCGGTCGATGGTGATGTGTTCAAGTGGATTTTCCCCATTGGGCCCACCTACTGGGGTCAAATGGCCAACAATATCCACTACATCAAAACCAAGTCCAACAACAACCTCAAGGGCGTGAAGATTTCGTTCATCTACCCCGACTATCCGTTCGGGCAGGAACCGATCGGCGTGTTGAAGACACTTGCGGCCAAAGAGGGCTTTGACCTGCAGTTGGTTCCCAACCCGATGCCGGGCAATGACCAGGCCGCCGCTTGGTCCCAGATCCGCCGCAACAACCCCGACTGGGTGATCAGCTGGAACCTGGCCGGCATGCACGTCGTCGCCTCGCGCGAAATGAAGCGCAACGGCATCCCGATGGACAAGTACATTTCCGTCAATTGGCTCAACGAAGTTGACCTTGCCAACATTGGTCTGGAAAACGCAAAAGGCCTCAAGCGCGGCACCAACGTGACGGGTGGACAGAGCCACCCGCTGATGCAGCAGATCATCAAGGACCTGTATGAGAAAAACAAGGGCAGCGGTGACCGCAAGCATCTCAACGATGTTTACTACAACACCGGTCTGGCCATCTATGCCAGCGTTTTCGAAGGCGCTCGCCTAGCCATCAAACAAAGTGGCTGGCCCCTCAACCCTGACAAAATGAAGCGCGGACTGGAAAGCTTGAAAAACTTTGATGCCGAAGGCCTGATCGCCCCCGTGACGGTGACCGCCAAAGACCATGGCGGCGGCGGCAAAACCCGCATCGACATGTGGGACGGCGCCAAGTGGGTGCCCCAGACTGACTGGTTCTCGGCGTATGACGACGTGGTCCAGGACATCGTGAAGAAAGAATCTGGCGAGTTCGCCAAGAACAAACAGTAATTGCCTTCCCTTGGGATGGTTCACGGTCAGGCGCGTTGCGCACTGATAGTGAACCATCCCATCTTGTTTCTCGGATTTTCATCCCTCTCTTGAATCGACAGGTGGCAGCCTATGCCACAGTGGATTGCAGTGGTAGCTGCCAGGCGCACCATCCAACACAGGAAATCTCGCCCACCATCTAACTAGCGTTAGATAGTTATAATTTCATCCTCACCAATGTGGCGCCTAAAGCGCAAGGAGCAATCAGTATGGATCTCGAACTAAAAGGAAAATCGGTCATCGTCACGGGTGGCGGTTCGAACATTGGCCGCGGCATCGTGCTCGGCTTCGCCGCGGAAGGCGCCAACATCACCATCGGCGACATCGACGAAAGTCAGGCGCAAAAGACGGCAGAACTCGCGCTGGCGAGCGGCGCGGCGTCGGCGCAGGTTGTCAAGACCGATGTCACCCAACTTGACCAGGTGCAAGCCATGTTCAAGGCAGCCTCGGACAAGTTCGGCGGCGTCGATGTCCTCGTCAACAACGTCGGCTGGGACCAGTTGATGTTCTTCACGCAGACGACCCCCGATCTGTGGCAAAAGATCATCAACATCAACTACCTCGGCGTTCTCAACTGCACCAAGACCGCGCTTGAAGTCATGGTTCCTCGCAGCGCCGGCTCAATCGTCTCCATCAGCTCTGATGCCAGTCGGCAAGGTGAGCCACGTGAAGCGGTGTATGGCGGCGTCAAGGCTGCCATCAACAGCTTCATGAAAACGATCGCCAAGGAAAACGGGCGTTACGGCATCCGCTGCAACGTGGTATGCCCCGGCGTCACGATCCCGAGTACCACCGACGAAGTGGGCGGAAGCAGCATGTGGATCGATGCCGGCAGCATGTTCACGCCGGAGCAACTGGAAAAAGTCGCCAAGGCACTGCCGCTGCGCAAGGTGGGACGGCCGCAGGATATTGCCAATGCGGTGGTATTCCTGTCTTCAGCGAAGGCGGCGGGTCATGTCACCGGGCAGATTCTTTCAGTGTCTGGCGGATACAGCATGATTGGGTAAACGCTTGGGCATCTTCGGCAGGCATGCGACGTTCAAATACCAAACAAGGAAGATTCATGGAATTCAAGGACATCATCTACGAAGAACGCGACTCGGTGGCCTACATCGCGATCAACCGCCCCGACGTGATGAATGCCTTTCGCGGCCAGACCGTCGAGGAACTGCTGCAGGCATTCATGAAAGCAGGCTGGGACAAGCGAATCGCCGCCATTGTGCTCACGGGGACAGGTGACCGTGCTTTCTGCACCGGCGGCGACCAGTCGGCTCATGCCGGCCAGTACGACGGCCGGGGAACCATCGGCATCCCGGTGGAAGAATTTCACAGCGCCATTCGTGACGTACCCAAGCCCGTGATCGCCCGCGTGCAGGGCTACGCCATTGGCGGCGGCAATGTCTTGGCCACATTGTGCGACATGACCATTGCATCGGAAAAAGCGGTGTTTGGGCAGGTCGGACCCAAAGTCGGCTCGGTCGATCCTGGCTGGGGCACAGCATACCTGAGCCATGTGGTTGGCGAAAAGAAAGCACGCGAGATCTGGTACATGTGCCGCCGCTACAACGCGCAGGAGGCCTTGGCCATGGGTCTATGCAACACCGTCGTGCCCCACGACCAGCTCGACGCCGAAGTCGCACGCTGGTGCAAGGAAATTCTCGAAAAGAGCCCGACTGCGCTGGCAATCGCGAAACGCTCGTTCAACGCATCCACCGAGCACATTCGCGGCATCAGCAGCCTGGGACTGCAAGCGCTGAGCCTGTACTATGACACTGAAGAATCAAAAGAAGGTGTGAGCGCATTCTTGGAAAAGCGCAGGCCTGATTTTAGGCAGTGGGCCAATGGCGGCAAGTGAGCGAATACAAGCCCTGGACAACCCCATGCGACGCGTCCATGCAAGAAGCCGCACCTTCGACAATAGCTAGGTTTGATAAGATTTGTATTTTGAATCTACCTAACAGTCAATATGAAGTCAAATGCAGACGCAAAACCCAGCAAAAATGACGTAGATGGCACCGCTACACGCGAACGCGTGCTTCTCGAAGCTGCACGACTGTTCAGGCATCATGGGTATGCTGCAACTACTTTGCGCGAGGTAGCGGATGCTGCAGGCGTCAAAGCCGGCAGCATCTACTATCACTTCGAATCGAAAGAGCAGATCCTGGGGGAAGTACTTGACAAAGGCATCACCATCGTTACGGATGCCGTGCGGACCCGTGTTGGGGCTCTTCCCGAGAGTGCACTCTGGCGAGATCGAATCGCCGCTGGCATTGAAGGCCATCTCTGGGGAATGCTGCATTATGGCGACTTCACGTCGGCCAACATTCGAATCTATGGCCAAATCCCGACCAGCGCAAAAAAACGCCACCGGGTCGTGAGGCGGGCTTACGCAGACTATTGGGATCGGCTGTTCGAATCGGCGCTAGCCAGCGGCGAATTGCGCTCAGACACAAGCACGGCCATGATTCGGCTTTTCGTGATTGGCGCATTGAACTGGACCGTCGAATGGTACAACCCCCAACGCGGCTCTTTTCAGGACTTCTCACGCCAAATCACAGCGATCGTGTTCGAGGGAATCCTCACGCATGACAAAGCATGACCGCGATGCAATACCGGCCACTTCGACTGGCCGGGCCGAGGGACTGAAAGCAATCGTTCCCATGTGGCTCAGTGGCACGCTGACCGGCTGCGTCTGTGGACTCTCAAATTGGACAACTTGTCGCAGGAGCAACAAATGACTATCAAGCAAGGCTGGCGCGGCCGCTTCTTCGAAGACTTCGATGTCGGCGACGAGTATCGGCATGCCCTCGGGCGCACCCTGACCCAGCAGGACAATATCTGGTTCACGCTGCTGACGCAAAACACGGCGCCGCTGCACTTCGACGCCCACTACGCCGCACAGACGGAGTTCGGCCGCCCGCTCGTCAACTCCTGCCTCACACTCGCTCTCGTGACGGGCCAAACGGTGAGCGATGTCTCGCAAAACGTCATGGCCAACCTCGGATGGGACGAAGTCCGGCTGCCGCATCCGGTGTTCGAGGGCGACACGATCTATTCCCGCTCCATGGTGCTGGACAAGCGCGAGTCGCGATCGCGTCCCAACGTCGGCGTCGTCACGGTGCGCACCGAAGGCTACAACCAGGGCGGCGTCACTGTCTGCACGTTCAAACGCACGGTGATGGTCTACAAGCGTGACGGCACACCGCGCACCGCACCGCCGCAGCCAGTCGACAGCGCTCCCTGACCACCACCTTAGCCAGCGTCGACCACGGGGTCGCCAACTTTTTGATTCCGCTTCGCATGATGCCCTCCTCACTGCTCGTACAATACGGCCCCCGCGAATCCATGGACTACGACGTGGTAGTCGTCGGCGGCGGCCCCGGCGGCCTGGCCACGGCCATCCGCCTCAAGCAGTTGGCCGCCGAAAAAGGCCAGGACGTATCCGTCGTGGTGCTGGAAAAAGGCTCTGCGCCCGGCGCCCACATCCTCTCGGGTGCCGTCATGGACCCGATCGCCCTCAACGAACTCTTCCCCAACTGGAAGGAAATGGGGGCGCCGCTGAACCAGCCCGTCAGCGGTGACGACGTGCTGTTCCTCACAGAGACCGACGCCAAACGCACGCCCGACTTCCTGGTGCCCGACTGCTTCCACAACGAGGGCAACTACGTCATCAGCCTCGGGGCCCTGACCCAATGGCTGGGCACGCAGGCCGAAACACTGGGCGTGGAAATTTTCCCCGGCTTCACCGCCGCCGAGGTGCTGTACAACGACAGCGGTTCAGTCGAAGGCGTCGCCACCGGCAACCTTGGCATTGGCAAGGACAGCCAACCGCACGACGGTTTCCAGCTTGGCATGGAACTGCATGGTAAGTACACCATTTTTGCCGAAGGCGCACGCGACCATCTGGGCAAACAACTCATCGCCAAGTACGAGCTTGACGCAGGCTGCGATCCCCAAAGCTACGCCATCGGCATCAAGGAACTGTGGGAAATCGACCCGACGCGCGCCCAAGCCGGCCGGGTAGTGCATACAGCCGGCTGGCCGATGGACAGCAGCACCTACGGCGGCGGCTTTCTTTACCACCTCGAAGGCAACCAGGTCACGCTCGGCTTTGTCACCGGGCTCGACTACAAAAACCCCTGGCTTAGCCCCTTTGAGGAAATGCAGCGCTGGAAGACCCACCCGGCCATTCGCGCCCACATAGAAGGCGGCAAGCGCATCAGCTACGGCGCGCGCGCCATCACCGCCGGCGGCCTGCTCAGCCTGCCCAAAACCGTGTTCCCGGGCGGCGCGCTGGTCGGCTGCGATGCCGGCTACCTCAACGCCGCACGCATCAAAGGCAGCCACGCAGCCATCAAGAGCGGCATGCTGGCCGCCGAAGCCGCATTCGGCGCCCTGGCCGCCGGTCGCAGCGGTGACGAACTTAGCGCCTACCCCACGGCGTTCGAGAACAGCTGGCTGCACACCGAACTCGACCAGTCGCGCAACTTCAAGCAATGGTTCAAAAGAGGCAGCCTGGTAGGCGCCCTGATGACCGGCATCGAGCAGTGGCTGCTTCCCAGGCTCGGCATCAAGCGTCCGCCCTGGACCATTCACCGCACCCAAGCCGACCACACCACCCTGCGCCCGGCCGCCGAGATGCCGCAAATCAGCTACCCCAAGCCCGACGGCAAGCTCACCTTCGACCGCCTCTCCAGCGTCTTCATCAGCAACACCAACCACGAAGAAAACCAGCCCGCGCACCTGACACTCAAAGACGCCAGCGTGCCGGTGCAGATCAACCTGGCGAACTACGCCGGCCCCGAGAGCCGCTACTGCCCGGCCGGCGTCTACGAGTTCGTGAAGAACGACGACGGCTCGGACCGACTGCAGATCAACTCCCAGAACTGCGTGCACTGCAAAACCTGCGACATCAAGGACCCGACACAAAACATCGTCTGGGTCACGCCCGAGGGCGGCGGTGGACCGAACTACGCGGGAATGTAGCCAGAGACGCTGAATCACCGGCTCTGGAGTGCTTGCGCTTGATGTTCGAGCTAGTGGCACAGGTCGTTGAAATACTGGTAGTGACGCAGCGTGAAACGGAACGTCTGCGCAACTCTCCCAGATCTCGGTGAGCTTGACCACGCGATGGACTCGGCGCCCCAACACGGGGGATGCCAACTCGATGAAGGCCTGACACGGGTGCTGGCGCACATGGGCCGGGGTGGGAAACTCGGTCATAAACTGACCTTGCCCTCGTTTCGTGTAGCTCTTAGCCCGACGACTACGCGGCCTTTTTACGCTGTGCCTCGTACCAGCGTTGCTCGAACTGCATCGGGCTGAGGTAGCCCAGCGACGAATGCAGCCGGCGGTGATTGTAGAAAGCCATCCAGTCCATCACAACCTGTTTGGCCTGCTCTCGGGTGGTGAACTTGTGTCCATGCACGCTGGCTGTTTTCAGCCGACTCCAGAAGCTCTCGGTCGGCGCGTTGTCCCAGCAGTTGCCCTTCCTGCTCATCGATGAGCGCATACCCCAGTCCTTCAAAGCATCCTGGAACTCGCCGCTGCAATACTGGCTGCCCCTGTCGCTGTGGAATATCAGACCCGGCGGCGGGCGCCGCCGCCACCCCCCATGGCCAGCGCGTCCTTGACCAGGCTCGCCTGCATGTGCGGCTGCAGGCTCCAGCCCACCACCTGGCGACTGAACAGGTCGATGACCGCAGCCAGGTACAGCCAACCCTCGCCGGTGACGATGTAGGTGATGTCTCCACTCCACAGCTGGTTGGGTGCCTCCGGGGTAAAGCGTCGCTGTACCAAGTCTGGTGCCACCGGCAGACTGTGGCGGCTGTCGATGGTCACCACAAACTTGCGCTTGGTTCTGGCACGGATGCCGTGCTGCTGCATCAACTTGCGCACCCTGTCTTTGCCCACCCGAATGCCAAGAGCCAGCAGTTCCTTGTGCATCCGCGGCCAGCCGTATTCCCCCTTGACCTGGGCATGGATGGCGCGAATATGGGCCACCAGTGCTTCATCGCTGTGGCGCCCGCTGGGCCTGCCAGCCATGTCCTTTGGGCGGCGCCGCCAGTTGAAATAGCCGCTGGCGCTGACCTCCAGAACGCTGCAGGAAACGCTCACTGGATACTGCTGTCTCATTTGGTGAATCCAGGCGTATCTCGCAGCGTGTCCTGCGCGAAGTACGCCGCGGCTTTTCTTGCGATGTCGCGCTCCATTCGAAGCCGGGAAACCTCGGCACGCAGCCGCGCTATCTCCATCTGCTCGGGCGAGACCCGCGCAGCCTTGTCCTCCCCTCCGGCACCGCTCAATGCCCCTTTGGCGGCCTGACGAACCCAGTTACCCAGGCTGGCTTTGGGAATGCCCAAGACCTTGGCCACCACCGCAATGGCCTGACCAGCACTCACCTGACGGACCGCCTCCAACTTGAACTCCTGCGTGTACTGCGCACGCACCTGCTTTGCTGCTGTCATTCCTTGACTCGTTGTCGGTATTTTCAATATGGGCTGAAAACTCCACTTTTCGGGTGCAAGGTCAGTGCGTCGAGACATCGCCCGAAACGGTTTGAGAATTAGACCAGTAACCATAGGGATTTCCCGAGTTGAAGTTAACCTAACTATCGTTAGATTAGAGCCTAGAAGCAAGACATGATGCATACCTCGCAGAACGGCAAGGCACAAGGTAGACACGCAACCTGCCCAACACGGGACACACTTTGAGAAAATTCACTGCCCCCCCGACCGGTACCCTGGAAACCAGAGGCCATGGTCGCACCCATGAATCCGGCCCATCCGAGCTGAAGGTATGCACGACTGCGGCTGCCATCCTGACTCACCCCTCCACTAAGCTCGACCGGCAGAGCCGTTCAACGGTTGAGCTCCTGCAGCACGGCGCAAGGAACGGCCTGCTATGCTGAATCTCACCAACGTCCAGATCGTTTACGACAACACCATCGAGGCGGTGCGAGAGGCCTCATTGGCTGTCGGCAAAGGTCGTATAGTCGCCCTGCTTGGTTCCAACGGAGCCGGGAAATCAACCACGCTCAAAGGCATTTCGGGCGTGCTGTACCCGGAAGACGGTGAGATCAAGGGTGGCCAGATCACGTTTGAAAGTCGCCAGCTGACCGGCTTGGCACCGGACGAAATCGTGCGCGCCGGTGTGGTCATGGTGCCCGAGGGGCGCCGCCTGTTCGACCAGTTGACGGTCGAGGAAAACCTCGTGATGGGCGGCTATACGCGCAGTCTGACTGACGCCAGCCGGCAGATGGAGATGGTGTATGGGCTGTTCCCGCGTCTGGTGCAAAAACGCAGCACGGTGTCGGGCTACCTGTCGGGCGGCGAACAGCAGATGGTGGCCATCGGCCGCG
Source organism: Hydrogenophaga sp. (assembly GCA_041584075.1). Lineage (GTDB taxonomy): Bacteria > Pseudomonadota > Gammaproteobacteria > Burkholderiales > Burkholderiaceae_C > Hydrogenophaga. Next base: position 628 of record JBFHEQ010000076.1, on the reverse strand, counting down.
CGCTGATGTCGTCCCCGAAACTGCTGATGCTCGACGAGCCCACGCTCGGTCTGGCGCCACAGATCAGCGAAGAGATTTTCGACATCATCACCCGCCTGTGCCGCCAGGAAGGCATGGGCATTCTCCTGGTGGAGCAGAACGCACAGATGGCGCTGGCCATTGCCGACTATGGCTACATCATGGAAAACGGCCGCGTGGTGCTCGACGGTGAGGCCGACAAGATGCTGCGCAACGACGACGTGCGCGAGTTCTACCTAGGCTTCGGCGAAGGTGGATCGCGCAAGAACATGCGCGACGTGAAGCATTACAAGCGGCGCAAACGCTGGCTGTCCTGAGAAAAAAACATGAACGACACATTGTTAAGGGTCGAAACCCTGTCCAAGCGCTTCGGCGGCGTCGAAGCCGTTGCCGGTGTCAGTTTTCACGTTCGGCGCGGTGAAATCTATTCCCTGATCGGCCCCAACGGGGCCGGCAAGACGACCACCTTCAACATGATCAGCGGCGTCGTCAAGCCCAGCAGCGGCACCGTGCATTTCGATGGCAGCGACATCACCGGCATGCCGGCACACCGCCTGGCCGCCATCGGCATCGGTCGGACCTTCCAGAACCTGGCGGTGTTCAAACATGC
>JBFHEQ010000075.1:0-10013 GCA_041584075.1 Hydrogenophaga sp. | reverse complement strand
GGCGCCCACGCCCACGAACATTTCGACGAATTCGCTGCCGGAAATGCTGAAGAAGGCCACACCGGCCTCGCCCGCAACGGCCTTGGCAAGCAGGGTCTTGCCGGTGCCGGGCGGGCCCACGAGCAGGATGCCCCTGGGCAGCCGACCACCCAGGCGCCCGCGCCCCTGCGGGTCTTTCAGAAAAGCCACGACCTCCTGCAACTCGGCTTTGGCCTCGTCCACGCCCGCCACGTCGGCAAACGTGACGCCGGTGTCGGTTTGCACATAGACCTTGACATGGCTCTTTCCGACGCTCATGAAGCTGCCCATGCCGCCACCCTGCTTGTTGAGCAGACGGCGAATCAGAAAAAACCACAGGCCAAAAAAGACCAGCGCCGGGACCACCCACGACAGCAGGTCGCTCAACAAGGTGCTTTGAATGACCTGGGTGTACGGCACGTCGTACTGCGAGAGCCGCTCAGCGACATCGGGCGCCACCCTGTTGGCCACGATGACGGACTTGCCCGAAGCATCGGGCGACTTGAGTTTGCCGGTGATGGTGTGGGTCTTGAGCGTGATTTCAGCCACCCGCCCCTCCGCCAGGGCTTGCTCGAATTCGCTGTACGGGACCACTTCAACCAAGTTGGTTGCCTGCCAGATCGACTGGACCCACACCAGGGCGAACATGGCCAGCAACCAGTAGCCCACATTCCAGTGCAGTTTGGGATCGTTGGTCATCGTGTGCTGTCCTGGGTCACGTCAAATCAGATGGAGTGGGCGCAAAGTCACGCTCTCCCACAGTCCGCCACAGCGGACGCCGGGCAAGCCCGATAGTCTTCAAGCCACCACAGGGTCTTCGCCAGGTGACGATTTCGGGGCGGCGAAACGTCCTCACCAAGCTCCCCGTCTGGCTCAAGGTTGTTGTTCACATGGTGACACAAGCATTTCAAAATCGCGACAAAAACCTGTCGCGCATTGACCTGCATCAAACACGAATCCAGGCCATCCAGACACCAGCGTTCTGGCCAATCAAAGCCCCAAAACCAGGCTACTGATCCCAACGCAAATAAAAGCCCAACAACACAACCATCAAAACAGCGCGAATTCATCCAACTGAACCGGGTCGATATGCATCCATCCGAATTGGACTTCGATTCAACCCAATCACCGGGTCAGCATTAGACCCCTCCAATGAAAGGAAACAACCCATCAAATACCCAAGCCTCTGCGCCCAGGGCAACCAAGGTCACGGTGCCGTCACCAAAGTGCCATTGCTGAGGCGAAAACCGTGCGGATGTGGCGGTGCCCTGAGCCCGGCAGGCCACCCTGAAAGAGGGCTATTGCAACTCTGCAGATCTGCGCTCGCGACTCAAAGGAAAAAGGAGGAGACAAATGAAACTGGATGTACGGTGCTTCCCGTTACCACTTTTACGGGACGACCCAGAATGTAAGTCACTCGGCCATTAGCATGGATGCTTCACTTTTGAAGGAGCACCACGCATGGCACTGCATTTTGGAAAACGCGAAACCGAACAAGCCAAACCCCTGAACACCGGCTTGAACACCCCCCAGCGCTATGGCGTCGGCAGCACCGGTGCTTCGACCGTCACCACCCCGTCAAGCAGCCAGAGCGACAGCGCACCCCTCACCACGCCCGCGTCAAGCGCCAGCCAGAGCTCCAGCCACACCGCCGAAGGGGGCAGCAAGCTCACGGTGGGCCCCAACATCAAGCTCAAAGGCGTGGAAATCACCGATTGCGACACGCTCGTCGTCGAAGGCCTCGTCGAAGCCACGATGGATTCACGCGTGATCCAGATCGCTGAACAAGGCGCATTCAAAGGCTCTGCTGAAATTGACATCGCAGAAATCCACGGTGTCTTTGACGGCAACCTCACGGTGCGTCAGAAGCTGGTGATCTACGCGAGCGGCAAAGTCACGGGCAAGATCCGCTATGGCAAGGTCGTGATCGAAGAAGGCGGCCAGCTGTCGGGTGACATCGAATGCTCGGTGGCGGCCGCCAGCAAGTCTTCAGGCAGCAGCACAGCCAGCAAGCCCTCCATGGCCTTGGCGGCCTGATCGCAAATCATGTTTTAGGGGATTGAGCCGGGGGTCAAAAGCCAGCCTGCGGCTCAACGGCTCCTCTGGAAAACACCGCTTCGTCCCTGATTGCAGGGGCGATGCGGTGGTTTCTTGACGAGCCACCCGATGCCGCTCGGCATTGGGCAACCGATCTGCCCATATGTCCATGATCGCAGCCGGCAAAAGCGCCTCTTTGCAAATGCACGCGGCGCATCACACCAGCGAACTCAAAGCCCGCATCAACGCAGGTCTGAAGTAACGAATCATGATTTGCACCCGCATGGCTCGCCTGTGCTCGGGGTGAGTGATCAACCAGATCGGCGTGGTCAAGGCACCAATGACTTGACTCAATGGCTGAACCCTGGGCTCGGTCGCTTCCACAAAAGTGGGCAGCAGCGCGATACCCAGTCCAGCGCGCACCATCGCCAACGCATTGCTGAAATCGTCGACCCGCAACACCACCTTGCCGTTTGGAACCGTGGCGGCCAACCAGCGATCGAACTTCAGATCGCTCGCGTCCTGATCGAACCCGATCCACTGCCGCTGCCCGGCCAGCTGGCGCACGGTCTTCAACTGGGCGGGCTGGCGGGAACCACCGGGCCCGTAAACCTTGAACTGGACGTCTGCCACCTTGTGGCCAATCAGCCATTCCGGCACCGTGTCTGCGATGCGTATCGCCACATCCGCCTCACGCCGACGCAGGCTCACATGCTCACGCGTGGTGTTCAGCTCCAGCTGGACATCGGGAAAAGTTGCGCCAAACTGCTCCAGGATGGGTGGCAGCAACTGGTTCAAAACCACCGACGCAAGACTCACGCGCACGGCTCCGCTGGGTCGGAGGTCATGCCCCATCGCGTTTGCTTCGGCCTCGCTGGCCACGGGTTCAAAGTCCCGGGCGGCCTGGGCAATCAGTTGCCCTGCGGGGGTCAGCACATAGATCCCTCTGCCCCGTTCAAACAAGCGGGTTTTGAGACGCGACTCAATCGTGTCCAGCTTGCGCAACAAGGTCGAATGGGTCATGCCCAATGAAACGCATGCCTTGGCCACGCTGCCCTCGCGGCTGATCGCCAACACCAGATGAAAGTCTGACCACGGCGTGACCGACCTGGGCAAGTCGAGCCCTGCACCCGGCACCGTTTCCGTGCCCGGATCGCCCTCATGAATTTTCATTTATCAAAATCCTTGTTTTCATATTTGAGTTTTACTTTGCAATATTAACAATCTAAAGTTGCTGGAGAGCAAGCCAAAGAAGAGCCTGCCATCGGAACAAACCATTGCCGAGGGAAACGGATACCGGCGAAGCGATCTGCCTTCAACTGAACCCGCTGTTGCCGCAGCCATCCCGTTGAGACCCGGACGCTTGATACGGATCTGTTGGTACCAGGGGGGAAAAATCGATTCAATCTTTAAAACCGCTGAAAAAGGGGAAACCTGTGAAAACCACGAAAAATTTGCTCAAACTCACCGCTGTTGCAACGGCACTTTCTGGTGCGCAGTTCGCCACAGCGCAGAACATCTCCGTCACCGACTATGACGAAGCCACCAGCGAATACCAGGACGCCTATGTGAACGGTTCGTTCAACGCTGGCAAGACCCGCGGAGACGATCAGTCCACCTACGATCTCAATCTGGGTCTGGACTACGAACAGGTTTTCGCTTCCCCTGACCGTGACGTGCAATTGCGCTTCAACGGCAGCGGATCGGTGGGTCGCGATGGAACCGAAGGCGCCAGCAGCGTGGACCGCTACGAGTACGCCACCAGCGCCACTGCAGACACGTATTTCAATCCGTCCACGTCCAATGCTTTCTGGTACGGCAGTGTGGGCTTGCAGGGTAGCGATGCATTTGACAGCCGTCGCGCCTCACTCTTCGCCGGTGCAGGTTATGGCCGGGTGAAGAACGTCACACCCATGGCCAAAGCCATCCGGGTGGTGGAAGAGTTGCAAAGCCTCAACCGCCTGAAGGATTCGCCCACCCGCGCCGAGTACCAGAAAGTGGCGAACATCATTGACCGGGAAGACGAGTACCGCAGCAAATTCGGCACGGCCGACTACAAGAAGGAGTGGATCAACGACATCGCCAACGCATTGAGCATCAGCGACAAGAGCGGCGGCCAGTTGGACGGACGCGACATCGTCTCGATCTATGACGTGTTGACCTACGAGCTGATTTCAACCCGGAAGGTGGGCTGGAAAGTTCGCGGCGGTCTGGGCTATGTGGCCAGCAGTTTCAACGGATTGACGGACGACGACCCTGCCGTGGAGTTGGGAGCGGAATACCACTATCCATTGAGCAACCTGACCCAGTTCTCCAACGTGGCCAACCTCACCACGGTGTTGAACAACAGCAGCACCTATCTGTTGCGCAACGCCATGACCCTCACCCACGAGCTGGACAGCCGCCTGGACTGGGAAAACGGCTGGACGCTGACGCACGATGTCAACGGCCCATCCAGCACCAAGAGCACCGTCAATACCCTGAGCACAGGTCTGATCTACCAGCTGCGCAACCAGCTGGATCTCACCGGAACGCTCGCCGTCTCCAACTACTCGGGCGACGAGTCGGTCGGGAATCCCAATGGGACAGACACCGCGTTGTTCATTGGGGTTCGCTACCGCCTGAAGTGAACGGGATGCACCCGCTCCGGCGCTGAAGGGCGGCGGAGCGGGAAGCGGTCATGCCTGGCCCTGCCCACACTGCCGCCCGCTGCCGTTTTCTGGCTTCAGAAAAACCCTGAAACCCTGAACACGGCCCTGTCCTCACGGCGGTACCCGCCCATAAAGCGCTTGAGCCCGCAACAACACCGACGCAACGTTATGCTTGGTGCATGTACGCTGCGTTTTTTGGCCTGACGCAACCGCCCTTTTCCATTGCCCCCGATCCGCGCTACCTCTACCTGAGCGAGCGCCACCGGGAGGCATTGGCACATCTGCTCTATGGCATGGAGAGTGGTGGTGGCTTTGTGTTGCTGACCGGAGAAATTGGCGCAGGAAAGACCACCGTTTGTCGCGCTGTGCTCGAACAGCTCCCGGCGCATGCCCGGGTGGCCTACATCTTCAACCCCAAACTCACCGTTGGCGATCTGTTGAACACGATCTGCCACGAGTTTGGTGTGGTGTTGCCCACGCGGGGAGCCGGCCCGGCAACGATCAAAGAGCGCCTCGATCCGCTGAACGCCCATTTGCTGGCCAGCCATGGTGCCGGGCAGCACAACGTGCTGATCATCGATGAAGCGCAAAGCCTTTCCCCCCATGTGCTTGAACAGCTTCGCCTGCTCACCAACCTTGAAACCAACGAACGCAAGCTGCTGCAAATCATCCTGATCGGGCAACCCGAACTGCGGGACATGCTGGCCAGACCCGAGCTGGAACAGCTTTCGCAGCGCATCGTCGCCCGGTTCCATTTGAGCGCTCTCAACGAAAGCGAGACCGCCCGATACGTGACCCACCGGCTGAAGATCGCAGGCTGGAAAGGGGGCGCCGTCTTCGAGCCCGAAGCCTTGCACCTGGTCTTCAAGCTGAGCCGCGGTGTACCCCGCCGCATCAACCTTCTGTGTGACCGGGCTCTGCTGGGCGCGTACGCGTCCCATCAACACAGCGTGGCCGCAAAAATGGTTCATCAAGCCGCCATCGAGGTTTTTGGAGAAGCGCCTGCACAGAGCAGGACCTCCCGAACCGCAGCGAAACCGATAGATTGGACCGGCCTGGCGTTGGGAGCCCTCATGGGCGCCTGCGTGACAGGCCTGCTGGCGTGGTGGTGGCAACCCTCGACCGAGGAGCCTTCCAGTGCTTCGGTGGCCGCGTTGCCCACGCCCCCGTCACTTCAGGCCGAAAGCGCCGCCGCCCCTGCTCCCCAGTCAGCCCCCCCCGCGACAACACCCGCAAAGCAGCCCCAGGACCTGGCGAGCCTGCCACCCGGCCCCCCACCCATAGACGCGTGGATCACCAGTGAGGACGACGCCTTCCGCGCTCTGGGTCTGCTGTGGAGCACGCCCCTGCGGTCGAAGGACCCGTGCGCGGACGCTCGAAGAAGCGGCCTTCAGTGTTATCGAACACCGCTCATGACCGTGAATGGCCTGCGACAACTCGACCGCCCCGCCGCATTGAAACTGCAGTTGCCTGGTCAGGGCAGCGGGTATGTGCTGGCCACGGCCATCAACGATACAGCGGTGGCGCTGAGCAGCGGGGGCCGACAATGGCGCATGCCATTGACCACCCTCTCGAGCATCTGGGCGGGCTATTACGTGACCCTGTGGCGCACCCCACCAGAACAGGAAGGCCGGCTCAACAACGGCTATGTGGGTACGGCCGCACAATGGATGGAGAAACAGCTGGGCGCCCTGCCCCCAGGCCAGTCTTTGCCGCCGTCCGCCAAGACATTGAAAGACAAGGTCCAGGCGTTTCAGGAGGCCAACGGCCTTGAAACCGATGGCGTGGCGGGCCCGGCCACCCTCATGCTGCTCAACCGCGCCACTGGCGTCGACGAGCCGCGCCTGGCAAAACCCAAGCGATGACAGACCCATGTCCTACATTCTTGATGCATTGAAGCGGGCCGACGCCGAACGTGGCCGGAGTCGCTCAAGCGCCTTGGCCGAGGCCGACGCTTCTGCTGGCAACCCTGTCCTCGTTCCAACCCGTGAATCGAAGCGCATGCCGCTGGTCTGGGGCGCATCCTTGGCCGCCCTGCTGCTGGGCGGCACTGCGGCCCTGGTTTGGCAACGCTGGGGGGATACCGAGCCGGCCAACCCGGTGGCATTGTCACCTGCTGCGCCGGACAACGCGCCCCCCGCCACCCCGCCGCCCGCACCGACCGATGCCCCGGTTTTGGTTGCTGAATCCACGCCAGCCGCCGAACCGGCTGCTCCGCCGCCCCCGGTACTGCCCATTCTCGCAAAAGCGCCCCCCAAACCCCCAGTGCGAGCCCCTGCGCCACCAGCCCCGGAAGCCCCCGCCCAAGACACTTCACCTGAAGCACAGGCATCGGGCCAGCGCACGGCAACTGCGGCACAGGCCACAGCGGCTGAGCCGGCATCAGTGCCCACCTTGTCTGCAGAGGCACGCGCGGCCTTGCCGGCGATCCAGGTCAGCGGCTCTTCGTATTCAGCCAACCGGGAGCACCGCATGCTGATCGCCAATGGCCAGGTGGTCAAGGAAGGCCAGGAGCTTTCACCGGGCCTCACGCTCGAGGTGATCGGACCGCGCAGCGCTGTGTTCAATCACCGCGGCACCCGTTTCAACGTCAACTACTGATTTCTTCCGGGCCTCCTCGACCGCTCCATGCCATGACCACCATCGTTCGAACCCATGGGCTGTCCCACGGCTGGCAAGGTATCCCCTTGCTGGTGAACCTGAACCTCACCATCCCTGCCGGCGTTTCCCTGGTTCGCGGCGACGAGCAAACCGGCAAGACCACCTTGCTGCGCCTGCTGGCGGGTGACATGGCCCCCGATAGCGGCCGGGTCGAAACCTGCGGCCAATCACCAGCGCAATCAACAGACGCCTACCGGCAACTGGCCTTCCGCTGCGATCCCCTGAGCGACACACTGGACCAGATCAGCGCCCGTGAGTGGTTTGAGAGCCTCAGCGCGCGCTTCAAGCATTTCGACCAGGCCGCACTGGGCGATCTGCTCAACGATTTCGACCTGATGCCCCACCTGAACAAGCCGCTGTACATGCTGTCGGCCGGGAGCCGGCGCAAGGTCTGGCTGTGTGCGGCGCTGGCTTCAGGCGCGCCACTGATCCTCATCGACAACCCCTTTGCTGCGCTCGACGGCCCATCGGTGCGACTGTTGCACGAAGTGTTGCAGGACATGGCCGAGCACCCGGGGCGCGCCTGCGTGCTGGCCGACTACGTCGCGCCGACTGGCGTGCCTCTGGCCTGCGTGATCGACCTTTGAGGCCAGGCGCTCAGAGTTCGCCCACCCGGGTCACGATGTCGACCTCGGCATGCAGGGTCTGGTGTACTGGGCAACGATCGGCGATTTCCAGCAGGCGGGAACGCTGCTCCTCGCTCAGGTCGCCCTTGAGCTCCAGCACCCGGACGATGCGATCGATGCGGCCCTCTTCCGTTTCGCAGGCGGCGCAGTCGCTGGCATGCACCTTGTCGTGCACCAGCGCCACCCGCACCGAATCCAACGGCCAGCCCTTGCGGCCAGCGTACATGCGCAGCGTCATGGCCGTGCAGGCGCCCAACGCCGCGTTGAGCATGTCGTAGGGAGCGGGGCCTTCGTCGTCCCCCCCGATTGCGGCGGGTTCATCCATCAGGAACTGATGGCGCCCCGCCGCCACCGTCTGCGTGAAACGGCCCGTGCCCCGTTCGGACACCAGCACCACGCCGTCGTCGGCTGCAGCGGTTTCCGCCCGTACCACCCCTTTCGGCATCGCCGGCGGGTCACCGGCCCCCACATAGCGGCGGGCCCAGGCCGCGATCACTCCTGCGGCAAAGCGCGCATCCTCGGCGCGGTTGAGCAAATGGTCTGCGCCGTCCAGCGCCACAAAAGACTTGGGATGCCGGGCCGTTTCAAAAATGCGGCGCGCGTTGTCCACAGGGACAGTGGCATCGTCCGGTGCGTGCAACACCATCAGGGGGCGCCCCAACGCACGGATGCGCTCACTTTGTGGCTGGTCGGCCAGATCGTCCACAAACGATCGTCTCACGGTGAACCGCCGTCCCCCCAATTGCACCGAAGCTTCCCCCTCCGACTCGATCACCGCCAGCTCACTGCCGAGCTGGTGGGTGACATGCGCAGGATCACAGGGCGCTGCCAGCGTGGCCACCGCCTTGCAATCGGGCACGCGTCCCGCTGCAGCCAGCACCGCAGCACCGCCCAGTGAATGTCCGATGAGCAGTGCGGGAACACCGTGTTCAGACCGCAACCAGTCGGCTGCAGCCACCAGATCGTCCACATTCGAGCTGAAATGCGTGTTGGCAAAATCACCACCACTGCCGCCCAGCCCGGTGAAATCGAAGCGCAAGACCCCATAACCGGCTTCGGTCAGCGAGCGGGCCACATAGGCCGCAGCCTTGCTGTCCTTGGAACAGGTGAAACAGTGGGCAAAGACGGCCCAGGCTTGCGGTTTGACGTCAGGGGTATCCAGGCGTCCGGCCAGGGCTTCGCCTTGGCTCCCGGTGAATTCGATGCGCTGACTGGGCATGTTGTGCTCCTCTCGGCTCCAAAAAAAAAAAACGATTGCAAATAGATGCCGTCTGACGGCAAGACCTCGCCGATCTCAGCCGGATTCACTGTGAGTCGAACAGCTCTGCGAAATCTGACAGCAACCCCAAACATCAGGGTGACGAAGCTGGGCATATGATGGGATCATCTGCCGGTTACATCCTGTCTGCTGTTCGCCGGCCCCTCCCTGAACCATGTCCAGCACCGACCACAACCATACAGCCCCCCCCCATTCCGAAGCCCTTGCTGGCGACGCACCGCGAATTGAGCGCAGGGATGGACCAGGCGGTCCGGCGTGGTGGGTCCATGGACGCTGGACAGCGGCTGCACTGGCCGATGCACAGCATTGGCGCACCTTGCAAAGAGCATGGCCAAACGCCGCTGCGGCACCCGATGCCTCTCCATGGAATCTGACGAACGCCGCAGCCATCGACCATGTCGGCGCACAACTGCTGTGGAACCGATGGGGACAGCGCTTGCCACCGCAACTGATCGCCAGCCCCGCCCAGCAGACGCTTCTCGAGCGCGTGGCGCGCTTCGCTCGCGCGCCCGACCCGCCCCAGACCCGCACGCTGTGGCAACGCTACCTCTCGCTGGGCGACGGCGTGCTCGCGTTGTTGTCCCACCTTCACAGTTTCGTCCTGCTGCTGGGGCAACTGGCCCTGGACTTGATCCGTTTGCTGCGCGCACCGTGGCGCGGACCCTGGCGGGACATCTCCGGTCACCTGTTCCATTTCGGTGCCACCGCGTTGCCGATCACGGCCCTGGTCGGCTTTCTGAT
>JBFHEQ010000074.1:0-10023 GCA_041584075.1 Hydrogenophaga sp. | reverse complement strand
TGGATGTTCCCCGTGGCCATTGCAGCGGGCAACACCTTCGTGTTGAAGCCGTCCCCCACCGACCCCACGCCTTCCCTGATGGTGGCCGACCTGATGAAGCAGGCCGGTTTCCCCGATGGCGTGTTCAACGTGGTCCAGGGCGACAAGGTGGCGGTGGACGCATTGCTCGAGCACCCCGATGTGAAAGCGGTCAGCTTCGTCGGCTCCACACCGATCGCCAACTACATCTACGAGACCGGTGCCCACCACGGCAAGCGCGTGCAGGCGCTGGGCGGCGCCAAGAACCACATGCTGGTCATGCCCGACGCCGACCTGGAGAAAACGGTGGACGCCCTGATGGGTGCGGCCTACGGCTCGGCCGGCGAGCGCTGCATGGCCATCTCGGTGGCCACGCTGGTGGGTGATGTGGCCGACAAGATCGTGCCCATGATCGCTGAGAGACTGAAGACACTCAAGGTCAAGAACGGCATCGAGCTGGACGCCGAAATGGGCCCCATCGTCACCGCCGCAGCCCATGCGCGCATCGAGGGTTACATCGCTTCGGGCGTGGAAGAAGGCGCAACCCTGGTGGCCGATGGCCGCGGCCTGTCCGTGCCCGGCCATGACAAGGGATTCTTCATGGGCGGCACGCTGTTTGACAACGTGACCGCCGACATGAAGATCTACAAGGAAGAGATCTTTGGCCCCGTGCTCAGCTGCGTGCGCGTCAAGACCTTCGCCGAAGGCATCGATCTCATCAACAACCACGAGTTCGGCAACGGCGTGAGCCTGTTCACCCGCGACGGCAACGCGGCGCGTGAATTTGCCCGCCGCGTGCAGGTGGGCATGGTGGGCGTGAACGTGCCGATTCCGGTGCCCATGGCCTGGCACGGTTTTGGTGGCTGGAAGAAGAGCCTGTTTGGTGACATGCACGCCTACGGCGAAGAGGGTGTGCGCTTCTACACCAAGCAGAAGTCGGTGATGCAGCGCTGGCCCGAGAGCATCGCCAAGGGTGCTGAATTCACCATGCCTGTGGCGAAGTAACGGCCCATCGCATCCACTCCAGGCCACCCCGAACTTCATCGGGGTGGCCCTGGCCGCCACCGCCAACCCTGCGCCCTCGATGCCCGTCATCCGAGGGCGTTGTGCTTTGGGCGACATCTCCGTACATCGCATGCGGCGGCAAGCCTCAGGTTTGTCCCCCAATCTGCCGATAGAGCGTCGAGACACAAAGTTTGCACTGCCGCAGTGCGTTTCCCGAGGGTCGGGAGCGCGGAAATGGTGCCCTTCAACCTTATTTTCTTGAACGGATCCGACATGAGAGCATTGCCTCACCTCCGACTGGGCCAGCGGCTGGCGCTGGGATTTGGCGTTGTACTGGCTTTGCTGATGGGCATTGCCGCCTTGTCGCTGGGCGGTATGGGGGCGTTGAACCAATCGTTGCAAGACGTCGCCATCCGGGGCAGCCAGCGCTCCGACGCGGTGATGGGCATGGAGCGCAGTGCCAACAGGTTCATGGCGACCCTGGGCGACATCCGGGGCGGCGAGCTCTCTGCGGGAGAAGCCACCATGAAACGTGCCCGTGAGCATTGGGGCCTCTACCAGGCCGCCGAACAGGCCGCCGTGGCACAGCTTCCTGCCGCAGACGAGCGGGTGAAGGCGCTGCTGGCCGAGATTCGGCAGCAAGCCGGCGCGGTGTACGAAATGATCACCCTGGGCGAGCAGGCAGCCGAGGGCCGCGGCGACACCGCCGCGTTTTTCAGCATGTCACTGATGTTGACCCAGGAAGCCGAGAAATGGGCCTCCCGCAACCGGGCGTGGTCGGCTTCGCTGGTGTCGTTGTCGGCCTTGAACGACGAGGCCCAGAAGGCCGCCGTCGAGACGGCTGCGGCAACCGCGGCCACAGCCCGTAACTGGGTGATCGCAGGCAGCTTGCTGGCGTTGTTGTTCGGTGTGTTCACCGCCTGGCGCATCACGCGCGACATCACGCAGGGTTTTTCTGCCACGGTGGAAGCCACCAAACGCATGGCGATGCACGACTTGTCGCGGCCGGTTGAAACCGGCTTCAAAGGAGAGTTGGGCGTGCTGGCCGTCGCACTGGAAAGCATGCGTCAGGCCCAGCATGGTCTGGCCAATGGCGTGCGCCAGGCCTGCGATGACATCGTGCTCGCCAGCGCTGAAATTGCCCAGGGCAGCCAGGACCTGAGCGTGCGCGCAGAAGTGGCGGCGACCAATACACAAGGGGCCATGGGGGCCCTCGGCGAGCTGGATGCCTCGGTGGACCAGGCCTCGAACTCGGCGCAGTCGGCCAATTCACTTGCTGCGGATGCGCAGTCGGCTGCTTCCCGCGGCGACCACGTGGTGGGGCAGGCGGTGGCGACCATGAACGAGATCGACGCGGCTTCGCGAAAAATCGCCGACATCACAGCCATCATCGATGGCATTGCTTTCCAGACCAACATCCTGGCCCTCAACGCCGCCGTCGAGGCCGCACGGGCCGGCGAGCAGGGCCGCGGTTTTGCCGTGGTGGCTGCCGAGGTGCGCAACCTGGCGCAACGCAGTGCCACGGCCGCTCGGGAGATCAAGGGGCTGATCGAGGCGACGCTGGAAAAGGTGGTCACCGGCAGCGAGCATGTGAAGCGCGCTGGCAGCGCCACCAGCGAAATCATGATTTCGGTTCAAAGGGTGTCTGCCACCATCGCGACCATTGCGGGCGAGGCAGCCCACCAGCGACAAGGCATTGGCCAGGCCACCTCTTCGGTCAACGACCTGGACCGTGGCGCCCAGCAAAATGCCGCGCTGGCCGAAGAGTCTGCTGCTGCGGCCAGCTCGCTGCGCGACCAGGCAGACCGGTTGAAAGCGCTGGTCGAGCGCTTCAAACTCCAGGCCGCCTGATCAAGTTTCGCCCCCTTGTTTGGGGGCGCGGCTGCGCGGCGGCGTCTCGCGGGAAACTGGCTCGTGGCTGGAGGTTGATGTCACACGGACACATGAAAGCAGCCAATTCACAGTAGCATCGCGGTTTTGGCTGCGCTGTGTTCTGGGCATGGCGGGGAACTTGGAGCGCGCCCAAGCCTCATTCAGAGGCCTGTGCGTGCCGCACGTTGCTGTTGCCGTCCGACCGTGTTGATCCAACCGAGCATTCTGTGAACCGATTCCAAGCTTCCTGGATTGTCCTGACCGCTGTGTTGTGTGTGGCCGCGGGCGCGGCCTGGGTGGCGATGCGCGCCGAGACGGCCCAGGCGCAGGTCGCAGCACCCACAACCCGTGCTACCCCGACAGCCCCGGCGGGCGTGCCCGATGGGCCGCCAGGCGGAGGGCGCAAGGGACGCCAAGGCGATGGAACAGCCGATCTCATTCCGGTGATCGTCGCACCGGTCATGGAAGGCAGCGACGGCGTGCAGCTCGACCTGCTGGGCACCGGCTCGGCGCGCAAGTCGGTCACCGTTTATGCCCCTGTCGCGGGCGAGGTGGCAGAGGTCTTGTTCAAACCGGGGAAAGCCGTGCGCGCTGGCGAGGTGCTGTTGCGGCTGGTGGACCGGCATGAGCGCCTGGCGGTGGATCTGGCCGCCGCCCAGGTGGACGCAGCCCGGGTGATGCACCAACGCTACGAGGCCACGCGGGGCACCGGGGCAGTGCCCGACACGGTGTCCGACGAAGCACGGGCCGCTCTGCGCACGGCGGAGATCGAACTGGCGCAGGCCCGCGAAGCCCTGTCGGATCGGGTGGTGCGAGCGCCTTTCGCCGGCACGCCCGGTCTGGCCGCCGTGGAGCGGGGCGAACGCATCGACACCGATACCGTGCTCACCACGCTGGATGACCGCGCCGAGTTGCACCTCGATCTGCAGATTCCCGAGGCCTACCTGGCCCGGGTTTCAGTGGGCCAGCCGGTGTCGGCAGTCAACCCGGCACATCCCGAACGCCGCTTCGAAGGCCGGGTGGACCAGATCGACAGCCGTGTGGACCCGGTGAGCCGTCAGATCCGGGTTCGGGCGGCTTTGCCCAATGCCGACGATGTGTTGCGTTCGGGCATGTCGTTCCAGGTGCGTTTGGCTTTGCCGGGCGAGCGGCGTTTGAGCGTGCCGGAACTCGCCCTGCAATGGGGGCGGGAAGGTTCGTTTGTGTGGGTGGTGCGCCAGGGCAAGGCCGTGCAGGTCGCGGCCCGTGCGGTGCAGCGCCAGGATGGCCGGGTGCTGGTGGAAAGCGCTTTGACGGCCCAGGACGCGGTGGTGGTCGAAGGCGTGCAGCGCATGCGCGAAGGGCGACCCGTGAAGGTGGTGGGCGCAGGCACCAGCGCCGGCCCGTCCCACTGACCCACACACAGGCTGTACCTGTATGACCGACGACCGCGCTTCCGGCCTGCCCGCCCTGTCCATTCGCCGGCCCTGGCTGGTGATCGTGATCAACCTGCTGATCGTGATCGCCGGCGTGACGGCCTGGCTGGGTGTGGAGGTGCGCGAGCTGCCCAACATCGACCGGCCCATTGTGGCGGTGCGTGCCAACTTCCCGGGCGCCGCGCCCGAGACGCTGGATGCCGAGGTCACCCGGCTGCTCGAAGGCGCGGCGGCACGGGTGCCGGGTGTGGTGCTGGTGCGATCGGCCAGCGAAGAGGGCAACCTGCGCATCATCATCGAGTTCAACCCCAGCGTGGACCTGATCGCGGCCGCCAACGATGTGCGCGATGCCGTGGCGCGGGTGCAGCGCGACCTGCCCACGGGGCTGGAGAACCTCACCATCGTCAAGGCCGACGCCGACGCCGAGCCGGTGATGCAGCTGGCGGTGGCCAGCGACACCCTGGCGATCGACGAGCTTTCGCGTGTGGTGGAGGAGCGCATCGAGCCCGAGCTGATTTCGGTGCCCGGCGTGGCCGACATCAACCTGTTTGGTGCGCGCCAGCGGGTGATGCGGGTGCGCCTCGACCCCACCCGCCTGAGCGCTTACAACCTGGCGGTGGACGACGTCGCCGCGCTGTTGCGCGGCGCACGGCTCGATGTGCCGGCGGGCAACCTGGTATCCGACAACCAGGACGTGCTGGTGCGGGCCAACGCCAGCGTGACCACGCCGGAGCAGTTGCGGGCCTTGCGGTTTTCGCCGGCCGTATCGCTGGCGCAGGTGGCCGATGTGTTTCTGGGGCCGGACGACGCCGAGTCGTATGTGCGCCTCAACGACAAGCCGGTGGTCAGCCTGGGGGTGGTGCGCCAGGCGCAATCCAACAGCGTGGCGATTTCCGACGGGGTGCGGGCCGCAGTGGCGCGCATCAATGCGCAGCAAAGCGATGTGCAGGTGAGCGTGGTGTCGGACGACGCGGTCTTCATCCGCGGTGCGATCAGCGAAGTGCTCTGGAGCCTGGGGCTGGCCGTGTTGATCGTGGCAGCGGTGGTGGCGGCTTTCCTGGGCCATATCCGCTCCACGCTGGTGCCGGTGGTGGCGATTCCGATTGCCCTCATCGGCACCCTGGCCGCCATCTGGAGCCTGGGGTATTCCATCAACCTGCTCACCCTGCTGGCCCTGCTGCTGGCCACCGGTCTGGTGGTGGACGACGCCATCGTGGTGCTGGAAAACATCCAGCGCCGACGGGCCATGGGTCTGGGACCACGCGCGGCGGCGGTGCTGGGCACACGCGAGGTGTTTTTTGCCGTGGTCGCCACGACGCTCACACTGATTGCGGTGTTTGTGCCGATCTCGTTTTTGCCGTCGGCGGCGGGTCGCCTGTTTGCCGAGTTTGGTTTTGTGATGGCGATTGCCGTGGGCATTTCGTCGTTCGTGGCCCTGTCGCTGGGCCCCATGATGGCCTCGCGCTTGCCCGCTGACGGCCCGCCCGGCCCGATCTGGAAGCGTGTGTCGGCCTGGGGCGACGTGGCCGTGCAGCGCTATGGCCGCTGGCTGGCCGGTGCCTTGCGACACGGTTGGTGGGTGGCGGGTGTGTGTGTGGTGCTGGCCGGCCTGGCGGGCTGGCTGTTCACCCAGCTGGATCAGGAGCTCACCCCCACCGAAGACCGGGGCAGCCTGTCGATCCGGCTCGACGGGCCTGACGGCGTCGGCCTGGCCTACTCCGACCGGCAGCTGGAGCAGGCCTTGGCCGCGGTATTGCCGCTGAAAGCCGAGGGCCTGGTGGACAACGTGTTCACCATCACGGGCCGTTTTGACCCCAACCGCGCCGAGATTGTGGCGCCCTTGTCGGACTGGGCCGATCGCTCGGTGACTCAGGCCCAGCTGGCGGCGCGGGTGCAGAAAACCCTGAACGACTTGCCCGGTGCGCGGGTGCGCATCCGGGGCGGCAGCAGCCTTGGCCAGGGTGGCGGTGATGGCAGCATCCAGATGGCCATCACGGGCGACGACCACGCCCGCATCGCCGAGGCGGCTTATGCGTTTGCGGAGGCCATCGAGCGCGACCTGCCGCAGCTGCGTGATGTGCGGGTGAATTACGCGGCCACCCAGCCTCAGCTGTCGTTGCAGGTCGATCGCGAACGCGCCAGCGCACTCGGCGTGCCGCTGGAGGGGCTGGACACCGTGTTGCGCGCCCTGGTCGAAAGCACGCAGGTGGCCGAGCTCAATGTGAACGACCGCACCGTGCCGGTGGTGCTGCAGTCCACCGCACGGGGCTTCACCAACCCGCAAGACCTGTTGCAGCTGAACGTGCGGGCGCAAGACCAGCGGCTGGTGCCGCTGTCGCAGTTTGTGTGCTTTGAAGAAACGGCGATCCCCAGCGAACTGGAGCGGCTGGGGCAGCGGCGCGCAGTCCAGCTGAGCGCGGTGATGGCCGAGGGCGCAACGCTGCAGGCCGGCGCGCAGGCGCTGCGCGATCTGGCCGCCGAGACCCTGCCCAGTGGCATGGGCCTGCTGTTTCGCGGCGATGCGGCCACACTGGAGCAAACCGGGCGCGATGTGAGCATCACCTTCGCCATCGCCCTGCTGGTGGTCTTCCTGGTGCTGGTGGCGCAGTTTGAGAGTGTCACCAGCGCGGCGGTGGTGCTGATCAGTGTGCCCTTTGGTCTGGCGGCGGCGGTGTTCGCCATGTGGCTGAGCGGCACGTCGGTCAACATCTACAGCCAGATCGGACTGTTGCTGCTGGTGGGTGTGATGTCAAAAAACAGCATCCTGATGGTGGAGTTCGCCGACCAGTTGCGCGATGCGGGCCGCAGTGTGCTGGAAGCGGCGCAGGAGGCGGCGGCCACCCGTTTGCGGCCCATCATGATGACCATGTCATCCACCGTGCTGGGCGCCTTGCCCTTGGTGCTGGGCAGCGGGCCGGGGGCCGAGTCGCGAGCGGCGATTGGCTGGGTGATTTTTGGCGGCCTGTCCCTGGCGGCCCTGTTCACCTTGTTCCTGACCCCGGTGGTGTACCTCGGTGTGGCGCGCTTTGCGCAGCCGCGTGCCCGTCAGGGTGAGCGCCTGGCGCAGGAGTTGCAGGCAGCACCGGTCGATGAAGCGGCCTGAGTGACCGGGTCCCCCGTCAGTGCCCCGGCAACTGGCTGGGTGCGCCTGCCGTCATCATCTGGTCCCAGGCCTTTGGACCCAGCAAGGTGATCTCCAGCGCCTGCAGCGCCGAGTCTTCTCCATCGGGCTCATCCAGCAGGCGATCGATGCTGGCGTCGGCCAGCAAGGCGAACGAGCTGTCCACCGGTGTGTTGGCCGCCAGCCTGGCGCTGAGCAAGGCTTCTTTGGTCTGGATGCCATCGGTTTGAATCAGGCGAATCTCACCGTGTGAAGCGGTGAGCCGGTGGATGCCTGTGAGGCCGGCCATGCGTGCCGCCACCGCCACACTGGCCACCGTGTTGCGCATCCCCTGGTCCCAGCGCAACGCGTTGCGCTCGGTGGTTTGACGCACCAGGCGCTCGGCATCTGCCAACAACTCTTGTGCCGACACCGACAGCTCACGCACCGCAACCTTGGGGCCACCGCCAGAGCTGTCTGTCATGCCGGTCGGCAGGCGCACCTTTTTCCGGTCGACATCCAGCGCACGCAACTGGATGAGCATTTCGGCTGGCATGCTCTCGGGCTCGTTCTTGAGCTGTTCGGCCAGGGCGTGTGCTTCGCGCCACTCAATGAAGTGCAATGCCTTGTTCACCGTGGCCTCGCGCTCGCCCCGCGCGTCAAAACCGAGTTGAGCCACGGTTTCAACGGTTTCTGCCGTGGGATCGAGCTGAAAACCAAAGCCCATCGTCAAACCGGGTTTGAGGCTGTGTGTGGCCCGCGCGTCCGAGCTGTTCGGCGTCTGCACAAACACATGTGCCTTTGGCGTGGCTGTGGCCAGCGCTTCACACCACTGCGCAAGCGTCGCGTCGGGTTGTGTATGCTGAATGCGCGCTGCCAGAGCGTTGAAGCCGGCAATGTCGGCCCTCGCGCCGCGTTGCCGGGTCCCGGTCAGATACTGTTTCACCACCGGCGTGTAATCGTGCGGCGAAGCATCCGTCGTGATGGCCGAGGTCCCCACAAAAAATCGCTGATGGGCCTCGCCGGTCTCATTGCGCTGAATGGCGCGCTGAACCTCGTGACCCAACGCAAAACACAACCAGTGGGCGGCACGCGGGTCACGCGCCGCAGCCTGCAGCAACGTGGAGAGCACAAACAGACACTTGTGCTCCGGGTCGTAGCTCACGGCGGCCTTTTCCTCCGTTCGCCCCTGCACGATCAGCAGCGCAAAACCCAGTTCGAGATCGCCTTGTTCGGCGGCTTGCTCCAGCGCGAACAACAGCTCGCTCGATGACCGGATCACCTCGCGCAGCGCCAGCGCGTCCGACCCCTGGTCGGCCTCGAATTGCGACAGCAGTTGTGAGAGGGTCTGTTTCACTTTGTGCATCTTGAATCTCCACGCCAGCCGGAAAGGGAAAACCGGGCGAGTCCCGCAGGAATGTGGGTCAGCCCGCCGCGAGGACACCAGCCACTCATCAAGGCAAGATACGCCGCTGGCGCGCGGCAGGTGTATCAGTCGGAAAAAATTGTTGCAGTGATGTGGTCGGCACAACGTGCAGTTGCTGCGCCAGCCTGCTTCGCCGGTGCGCTGCGGAGCGCCAGGCGCCCATGGCGCCAGTCCTGCAAAATGGGGACGGACGTCGATGCGGGCGCGTGGCCGTCACGTTGGCGGCATCCACGCCATTTACAACCCCTCACGGAGACAGCATGTACATCGCATCCCCCGACCGCTACAACACCATGCCCTACCGCCCTTGTGGCCAGAGCGGTCTGAAGCTGCCCAGCATCACCCTGGGCCTGTGGCACAACTTTGGCGACGCCACGCCCATGGAAACGCAGCGCGACATGCTGCGCACCGCATTTGACCTGGGCATCACCCACTTTGATCTGGCCAACAATTACGGGCCTCCCGCCGGCAGCGCGGAAACCAACTTTGGGGAGCACCTGCGCCGCGACTTCCGGCCCTACCGCGACGAGCTGATCATTTCCAGCAAGGCGGGCTGGCAGATGTGGCCCGGCCCATACGGTTCGGGCGGTGGATCGCGCAAATACCTGCTCGCCAGCCTGGACCAGAGCCTGAAGCGCATGGGGCTGGACTACGTGGACATTTTTTACTCCCACCGGTTTGATGCCGACACGCCGCTGGAAGAGACTTGCGGCGCGCTGGCCTCGGCGGTGCAGCAGGGAAAGGCCTTGTATGTGGGCATCTCCAGCTATTCGGCGGGCAAAACGCGCGAAGCGGCCGCCTTGTTGCGTCAAATGGGTGTTCCATTGCGCATTCACCAGCCGTCCTACAGCCTGCTCAACCGCTGGGTGGAGGAGGAGTTGCTCAACACGTTGCAGGCAGAAGGTGTGGGTTGCATTGCGTTCAGCCCATTGGCCCAGGGTTTGCTGACCGATAAGTACCTGAACGGGGTGCCCGACGATGCCCGCATCAACCGGCCCGGCGGCGGCTCGTTCCGGGCGGAACACCTGAGCGAGCAGAACCTGGCCCATGTGCGGGCGCTGAACGGCATTGCCCAGGCGCGGGGCCAGAGCCTGGCCCAGATGGCGGTGGCCTGGGTGTTGCGCCAGCCGGGCATGAGCTCGGCCCTGATCGGCGCCAGCCGCTCATCGCAGATCGTGGAGCTGGTG
>JBFHEQ010000073.1:0-10026 GCA_041584075.1 Hydrogenophaga sp. | reverse complement strand
TTCAATCTCCAGCAGGTCGGCGTCACTGAGTTTTCCCGCGGCGTTTTCACCCACGGCCTCGAACACGCTCACGATGTTCAGGTCTTTGCCCTGGTAATGACCGGGCAGGATGGTGCCGCCATAGACATAAATGGCGGGTACGTTGGCGCGCAGCATGCCCATCAGTCCGCCGGGCATGTTCTTGTCGCAACCGCCGATGACGACCACGCCGTCCATCCATTGGCCTTGTACGCAGGTTTCCACGCAATCGCTGATGACTTCACGGCTGATCAGCGAGTACTTCATGCCTTCGGTGCCCATGGCCATGCCGTCGGAAATGGTGGGTGTGCCAAACACCTGGGCATTGCCGCCGGCCTCTTCGATGCCTGCGATGGCGGCGTCGGCCAGTTTTTGCAGGCCGGAGTTGCAGGGGGTGATGGTGCTGTGGCCGTTGGCGACACCCACCATGGGCTTGTTGAAATCGTCCGCCTCGTAGCCCATGGCGTAGTACATGGAGCGGTTGGGCGCCCTCGATTTGCCCTGGGTGATGTGGGCGCTGCGCTCGTTGACGGCGCGGATGGGGACTGTTTTTCGATCGGCCATGGGGGGTCTCCTGTGTTTTTCGGCTGCTCGGGTATGGTGCGCCGGAGCTCTCTTATAGCGCACACGCCGAAGCCCTGGAGCCGCGTGGGCGATAATCAAAAGCTGAAATCCCTTCCCCCCAGTTCAATCCCCGAAACCGCTCAGCCATGCCCGCTTACCGCTCGAAAACTTCCACCGCCGGACGCAACATGGCCGGTGCCCGCTCACTCTGGCGAGCCACCGGCATGAAGGATGGGGATTTTGACAAACCCATCATTGCGATCGCCAATTCCTTCACCCAGTTTGTGCCCGGCCATGTGCACCTGAAAGACATGGGGCAGTTGGTGGCCCGGGAAATCGAGAAGGCCGGCGGCGTGGCCAAGGAGTTCAACACCATTGCCGTGGACGATGGTATTGCCATGGGCCACGATGGCATGCTCTATTCGTTGCCCAGCCGGGATCTCATTGCCGATTCGGTGGAGTTCATGGCGAATGCGCATTGCGCCGATGCGCTGGTGTGCATTTCCAATTGCGACAAGATCACGCCCGGCATGTTGATGGCGGCGATGCGCCTGAACATTCCGGTGGTGTTTGTTTCGGGCGGTCCCATGGAGGCCGGCAAGGTGCGCCTGGCCAATCCGGAGTCGCAAAAGATCGAATTCCGCAAGCTGGACCTGGTCGATGCCATGGTGATGGCGGTCGATGATAAAGTGTCCGACGCCGACCTGGCCGAGGTGGAGCGGTCGGCCTGTCCCACCTGTGGATCCTGCTCGGGGATGTTCACGGCCAACTCGATGAACTGTCTCGCCGAGGCGCTGGGGTTGGCGTTGCCGGGCAACGGCACGGTGGTGGCCACCCACGCAGATCGCGAGCAATTGTTCCTGGGCGCGGGGCGCCTGATCGTGGAGTTGTGCAAGCGTTACTACGAACAGGACGACGCATCGGTGCTGCCGCGCTCCATGGGATTCAAGGCCTTTGAAAACGCGATCACGCTGGACATCGCCATGGGCGGCTCGACCAACACGATCCTGCATTTGCTGGCCATCGCCCAGGAGGCGGAGATCGACTTCACCATGGCCGATATCGACCGCATATCGCGGGCCGTGCCGCAGCTGTGCAAGGTGGCGCCCAACACCAACAAGTACCACATCGAAGACGTGCACCGTGCTGGCGGCATCATGGCCATCCTGGGGGAGCTCGACCGCGCAGGCAAGTTGCACACCGATGTCCCCACGGTGCACGCACCCACGATGAAACACGCGCTCGACCAGTGGGACATTGCCCGCTCGCCCAGCGAAGCGGTGAAGACGTTCTACATGGCGGGTCCGGCGGGTATTCCGACGCAAGTCGCTTTCAGCCAGGCCACGCGCTGGCCCAGCCTGGATGTGGACCGCGCTGAGGGCTGCATCCGTTCCGTTGGACACGCTTTCTCGCAAGAAGGCGGCCTGGCGGTGCTGTTTGGCAACATCGCGCTGGACGGCTGCGTGGTGAAAACCGCGGGCGTAGACGATTCGCTGCTCGTGTTTGAGGGCCGTGTGCACGTCACCGAATCGCAGGACGAAGCCGTCGCCAACATCCTGGATGACCAGGTCAAGGCTGGCGATATTGTGGTGGTGCGTTACGAAGGTCCCAAAGGGGGCCCGGGCATGCAGGAGATGCTCTACCCGACCTCCTACATCAAATCCAAAGGTCTGGGCAAAGCCTGTGCCTTGTTGACGGATGGGCGGTTTTCCGGCGGTACGTCAGGCTTGTCGATTGGCCATGTGTCGCCGGAAGCGGCGGCGGGCGGTGCGATTGGCCTGGTGCGCAATGGCGACAAGATTCTGATCGACATTCCCAACCGCAGCATCAATGTGTTGTTGTCCGACGATGAGCTGGCCAAGCGTCGCGCAGAGCAGGACGCCAAGGGCTGGAAGCCAGCCTTACCGCGCAAGCGCAAGGTGTCTTCGGCGCTGAAAGCCTATGCCTTGCTGGCCATGTCTGCCGACAAAGGGGCTGTGCGTGATGTGTCGATGTTGGGCGATTGAGGCGACGATGAACAAGCGGATGCGACGGCGGGTTATGTCACGGCCTGCTGAAGCAGCCATGGCTTGCGTGCACAATCTCCAGCCATGCTGATTCATCCCCAAATCGATCCCGTCGCCTTGCAGTTGGGGCCATTGGCCATCCACTGGTATGGCCTGACCTACCTGGCCGCTTTTGGCTTGTTTCTGTGGCTGGCCAATGCGCGCCTGAAGCACGAACCGTTTGCTTCGGTTCGTGTGCCACAGCCATGGACGCGCCGGGACGTGGAAGACATTCTTTTCCTGGGCGTGATGGGTGTGGTGGTGGGTGGCCGGGTGGGTTATTGCCTGTTTTACAAGCCGGGTTATTACCTCGCTCATCCGCTGGAGGTATTGGCCGTCTGGCAAGGCGGGATGAGTTTCCACGGAGGCCTGCTGGGCGTGATTGGTGCCATGGTTTGGTACGCGCACAGCCGCCAGCGTGCCTTTTTTGAGGTGATGGACTTTGTGGCGCCCTGTGTGCCCACGGGTCTGGCCGCTGGCCGGGTAGGTAACTTCATCAATGGAGAGCTCTGGGGCCGTGTGGCGGATCCATCTTTGCCCTGGGGCATGGTCTTCCAGGGGGCGGGTGAGGCACCGCGCCACCCGTCGCAGGTGTACCAGTTCTTGCTGGAAGGGCTGCTGCTGTTTGTGCTGCTGTGGTTGTACGCCCGCAAACCGAGGGCCCGGGGGCGCGTTTCTGCGATGTTTCTGGTCGGCTATGGCAGTTTTCGGTTCATTGCGGAATTTTTCCGGGAACCCGATGCACACCTGGGCCTGCTGTCGATGGGCATGAGCATGGGCCAATGGCTTTGCGTGCCCATGGTGTTGATCGGCCTTGGGCTGTGGTGGTGGTTTGGCCGCGCATCGTCCGACCCGGTTGCTTCCGCTGCGCAAAATTCCAAAGGGTGATGGACATGACTGGGCGGGTTCACTTGCGCGAAGAAGGGTCGGTGCTGCGGGTCACGCTCAGTCATCCTGGGAAGTTCAACGCCATGTCGCGCGCCATGTGGCGTGAACTGAAACGTGTCTTTGATGCCGGGGCTCACCGGGAAGATCTGCGCTGTGTGGTGATCGCAGGCGAAGGCGGGCATTTCTGTGCCGGCGGAGACATCGCCGAATACCCGGGATTCCGCTTTGATGAATCCGCATTGCGGAGGTTTCACGAAGAGGATGTGTGGGGAGGCCTTCAGGCGGTGCTGGATTGCCCGATCCCGGTGCTGGCTCAGATCGACGGCAACTGCATGGGCGCAGGCGTCGAAATCGCCAGTTGCTGTGATGTGCGTATAGCGGGTAAGAGTGCTCGGTTCGGGGCGCCAATCGCCCGCCTGGGATTCCCCATGGCACCGCGCGAGGCCCGGTTGGTGGCTCGGGAGGTTGGGCTGTCATTCGCGCGGGCCATGTTGCTCGAAGCGGCGGTGTTCGACGCAGAACAGATGTTGGCCGGGGGGTTCTTGAATGCGGTTGTGTCTGACGAGGTCGTGGCTGCAGAGGTCGATGACCGTGCGAGCCGGGTCGCCAAGCTCGCACCGCAAGCCGCTCGAATGAACAAGTCCACGTTTCGCGCTCTCGAGACGGATGGCCTGACAGACGCCTTGCTGGACCGGGCTTATGCCTACGCAGGCAGCGCCGAGCATCGCGAAGGCATCGCCGCCTTTCTCGCCAAACGCCCACCCGCCTTTTGATGACCGGGGTGCTTTGTCGCGCCCGTTGGGTTTATCTGAGTACCAGCACCGGGATGTGAGAATGCGTCAGCACCTGCTGGGTTTCACTGCCCAGCAGCAGGCGCTTGAGGCCCCGACGACCATGTGATGCCATGACGATCAGATCGCACTTGTTGCGTTTGGCCGCTGCAATCACCGCCTCGGCGATCAGATCGGATTTCACGGTGACCGGCTTGACCTTCACTTCGTGCAGTTGTCCGGCCGATTTCACCGCATTGACCACCGCCATCGCCTCATCGTGCCATTGTTTTTCAATTCTCGCCACTTCAGATGCCGCGAGAGCAACACCCCCTTCGAAGTAGGTCTGGGGGTAACGTGGGACCACTTTGAGGGCCACCACGTCGGCACCCGTGATGTCGGCCAGCTGAATGGTGTGTTCAACGGCCAGGTTGGACAGCTTGGAGCCGTCGGTTGCCACGAGAATACGCTTGTACATGTGGATCTCCTCAAAGAATTGTGATGAATAAACCGAATCCGGCCTCTAGGCTACCAAAGCTGGTGGCTCGACGGTTGACTTAAATCAAGCCGATGACGGGTCGTATGAATTACCCTCCAGACATGAACGAGGCCACTGCTGCGCGCCCATCCGGGCGTCTCTTGGGTACAGCTTTGCCTGATCCTGAGGGCGGCAAAGGGCGTGCACCATCCGCAGAAGCAGGCTTGGGTGACGCTGTGTTTGGTGCGCACCGCGGACCGCTGACGGTGACCGACAATTTTGCGGTGCTCGATGATCCCGTCGAGCAGCGTGACTTCACCGAGTACGCCGACGTGGAGGGAAGGGTGCTGGCCGAATCGGTATTGATGGTGCAGGGCATGTATTGCGCGGCCTGTGCTGACACGGTGGAGTGCGCTTTGCAGGATGTGCCTGGCGTGGAGCAGGCGCAGGTCCATGCGGCGACTCGGCGCCTCACCGTGCGCTGGGATCCGGCCCGGGTGCGCATGTCTCATTTGGCCGAGCTGATCGGTGAAACCGGCTACCGGTTGTTGCCCATGCAACAGGCCTTGTCCATCAGCGAGCGCTTGCGCGAAACACGGCGTGCATTGTGGCGTTTGTTTGTCGCCGGATTTTGTGCGATGCAGGTGATGATGTACGCCTTGCCGGCGTACGTCACTGACCCTGGCGAGATACCGGCCGACATCGACCAGTTGTTGCGGTGGGCCAGTTGGTTGCTCAGCCTGCCGGTGGTGTCTTTTGCCTCCGGGCCCTTCTTCAGCAGCGCCTGGCGGGACCTGAAGCACGGGCGCATCGGCATGGACACACCTGTGTCCATTGGCATTCTGGTGAGCTTTCTGGTGAGTTCCGCCGTCGTGTTTGACCCCGCAGGGCCATGGGGGCACGAGGTCTGGTTTGATTCCCTCACCATGTTTGTGTTTTTCTTGCTGGGTGGTCGGTATCTGGAGCTCAAGGCGCGCGACCGCACCGCGGGCGCCCTGGACAGTCTGATGAACCGGTTGCCCGAAGTGTGTGAGCGGCGCAAGCCTGACGGCAGTTTTGAGCCGGTGTCGGCCAGGCGTCTGGTGCTGGGCGATGTGGCGCGCGTTCAGGCCGGGCAGGCTTTCCCTGCAGACGGCACCGTGTTGAGCCACAGTGCGACGGTAGACGAAGCCCTGTTGACCGGAGAGTCGCGCCCCCTGGTGAGGCTTCAGGGGGAGTCGGTGGTGGCCGGCAGTTTCAACCTGGCCGGTCCGGTGGAGCTGCGTGTCGACCGGTTGGGGAGAGACACGCGATTTGCACAAATCGTGTCGCTGATGGAGAAAGCCAGCACCGACAAGCCCCGTCTGGCCATCCTGGCGGATCGCATCGCGGCGCCATTTCTGGTGCTGGTGCTGCTGGGCGCCGCCGCTGCGGGGTGGTACTGGTGGCAGATTGATCACACCAAGGCCCTGGCCGTGGCCGTGGCGGTGTTGATCGTGACCTGTCCTTGCGCACTGTCCCTGGCGACCCCGGCCGCCATGTTGACTTCCGCCGGTGCGCTGGCCCGCCGTGGCATCCTGGTGCGCCGGCTGCAGGCCCTGGAGACCTTGTCGCACATCAATGCGGTGGTTTTTGACAAGACCGGAACCTTGACACACGACCGGCTGGAACTTGTGGGTGTGAAAACCCGGGAGGGCCTGAAGCCAGACGAGGCCCTGACATTGGCGGCCACTTTGGCGCGCGGTTCGCTTCATCCGGTCTCACGTGCTTTGGTCGCGGCAGCCAGTGAACGCTCCCTCGACAGCGCGAGTGAGGTCGGGTTGACCCAGGTTCAGGAACTGGCTGGCCAAGGCATGCAAGCCATGCAGGCAGACAGTCATTGGGTCAAACTGGGTTCTGCTGCGTTTTGTGACCTTGAACCAGCTGAGCTTGGCAACGAGAGCGAAGCCAGCGTGCATCTTGTGAATGAGTGTGGTTGGCTGGCCTCGTTTGAGCTTCAGGAGCGTTTGCGCGAAGATGCCCAAGAGGCGGTAGAGGCGCTCAGGGGCCTGGGCATCGAGACCTGGCTGTTGTCGGGCGATCGCGATGCGGCCGCCCAGCGGGTTGGCCAGGCGGTGGGTATAGACCATGTGATCGCAGGTGCTTCGCCAGAACAGAAGTTGGCCGAAGTGGCCTCGCTGCAGGCGCGCGGCTGGCGCCTGGCCATGGTGGGTGACGGCCTGAACGACGGTCCGGTCCTGGCGCGCGCCGATACATCCTTTGCGCTGGGGCATGGTGCGCCGTTGGCGCAGGCGCAGTCGGACTGTGTGATTCAGGGGGGGCGACTGATGGACGTGGCCCTGACCATGCAACAGGCGAGGGCGACGCTGCGCATCGTGAAGCAAAACCTGGCCTGGGCTGCGCTATACAACGCTGTGAGCATTCCCATGGCCCTGGTGGGCTGGATGCCACCTTGGCTGGCCGGCTTGGGCATGGCGGGCAGCTCCTTGCTGGTGATCGTGAACGCTTTGCGTTTGACGGCCAATGGCGGGGCATCCGGGTCGGGTACCCCGGTCAGCCAGGGTGCGACCGCGTAATATCCGCTGTTGCTTATTCAATGACAAAACGTCTCGCTGCAGACGTCCTTAAAGGTGTCTCATGGATATCCTGTATTTGCTGATTCCACTGTCGGTCCTGCTGGTGTTCGGCATCATCGGTGTGTTCTGGTGGGCGCTCCAGGCGGGGCAATTCGACAACATCGAGCGCGAAGGCGAGCGCATTCTCAAGGGTGATTGACTTAAGTCAAGGCGATCAGGAGGGCGGGTGGCGACACTCACCGCAGTGACATTTATGAGGAGTTCTGTATGTCCGTGACAGCAAAGACCAGCCAGGCGGCGGTCTATAACGATAAAGTGGTCAGGCAATTTGCCATCATGACCGTGATCTGGGGTGTGGTCGGCATGTTGGTGGGGGTGATCATCGCTGCCCAGCTCACCTGGCCCGAACTCAATCTGGGCATTGAATGGTTGTCGTATGGCCGTCTGCGGCCCCTGCACACCAGTGCCGTGATTTTTGCGTTCGGTGGTTCTGGCCTGATCGCTACGAGCTATTACGTGGTGCAACGCACCTGCCAGACGCGCCTCATTTCCGACAAGTTGGCGGCCTTCACTTTCTGGGGCTGGAACGCCGTGATCGTCTCGGCAGCCATCTCTTATCCCCTGGGCTTGACCCAGGGCCGTGAATACGCGGAGATGATCTGGCCCATCGATGTGCTGATCACCCTCGTCTGGGTGGCCTATGCCATCGTGTTCTTCGGCACGGTCGGTATCCGCAAGGTCCGCCACATCTACGTGGCCAACTGGTTCTACGGTGCCTTCATCATCGCCGTGGCCTTGCTGCACATCTTCAACAACATCCAGCTGCCCACCAGCCTGACGCACTCGTACTCGGCCTACGCCGGTGTGCAAGACGCCATGGTGCAATGGTGGTACGGCCACAATGCGGTGGGCTTCTTCCTGACCGCCGGCTTCCTGGGCATGATGTATTACTTCATCCCCAAGCAGGCTGAACGCCCCGTCTATTCCTACCGCCTGTCGATCGTGCACTTCTGGGCACTGATCTTCACCTACATGTGGGCCGGCCCACACCACCTGCACTACACGGCATTGCCCGACTGGACCCAGTCCATCGGCATGATCTTCTCGCTCATCTTGCTGGCCCCCAGCTGGGGCGGCATGATCAACGGCATCATGACCTTGTCGGGTGCCTGGCACAAGCTGCGCGACGACCCCATCCTGCGTTTCCTGATCGTGTCGCTGTCGTTCTACGGCATGTCCACCTTCGAAGGCCCGATGATGTCCATCAAGACCGTCAACGCGCTGTCGCACTACACCGACTGGACTGTGGGTCACGTGCACTCGGGAGCCTTGGGTTGGGTGGGCCTGGTGACCATGGGTTCCATGTACTACCTGATCCCGCGTCTTTTCGGCCAGAAGAAGATGTATTCGGTGCCGGCCATTGAGCTCCACTTCTGGGTGGCCACCATCGGCATCGTGCTCTACATAGCCTCCATGTGGATCGCCGGTGTGATGCAGGGCCTGATGTGGCGCTCGGTCAACC
The DNA here is from genome assembly GCA_041584075.1 of Hydrogenophaga sp. GTDB lineage: Bacteria > Pseudomonadota > Gammaproteobacteria > Burkholderiales > Burkholderiaceae_C > Hydrogenophaga. The sequence goes on along the minus strand of JBFHEQ010000073.1, from coordinate 1,186 downwards.
CCGACGGCAGCCTGACCTACACCTTTGTTGAGTCCGTGAAGGCCACTTTCCCCTTCTATGTGATCCGCCTGCTGGGTGGTCTGCTGTACCTGAGCGGTATGTGCGTGATGTTGTGGAACGTGATCAAGACTGCGAGCCAGGGCCGCATCGAAGACGTGCGCATCCCCGCTCTGAATCCCGCTCACGCTTGAGGAACAAAAAATGGCAAACCAGGCAAAACCCAAAGGTTTCACGCACGAGCGCATTGAGACCAACAACTTTCTGATGATCGTGTTGATCACGCTGGTGGTCGCTGTCGGCGGACTGGTGGAGATCGTTCCGCTGTTCTTCCAGAAATCCACCACCCAGCCACTGGAAGGCGTCAAGCCTTACAGCGCCTTGCAGTTGGCCGGTCGCGACGTCTACATCAGCGAAGGTTGCTACAACTGCCACTCGCAGATGATTCGCCCCTTCCAGGCCGAAACGCTGCGCTATGGTCCCTATTCGGTGGCTGGCGAGTTCGTGTACGACCGACCCTTCCAGTGGGGGTCGAAGCGCACGGGTCCAGATCTGGCCCGCGTGGGTGGTCGTTACAGCGACGAATGGCACCGAATTCACCTGAACAACCCACGTGATCTGGTGCCCGAATCGAACATGCCTGCGTATTCCTGGCTGAACAAGAAGATGGCCGATGCCGAATCCATGCCCGCCAAGATGAGCGCCTTGCGCACCTTGGGGCACCCCTACACCGATGAGGAGATCGCCAGTTCCGTCGCAGACGTCAAGGGCAAAACCCAGATGGATGCCGTCGTGGCTTATTTGCAGGTGCTTGGGACGGCTCGCAGCGCTACCACGGTGAGTGCTCCCATGGCCGGTGAGGCTTCGGCACCAACGGTTGAAACCCAAACCCAGTAAGGAGTTGCGCCATGGAAATCAACGATCTGCGCAGCGCGGTGACCGTCGTCAGTCTTCTGACGTTCCTGGGCATCGTGGCCTGGGCTTGGTCCCGTCGCAACAAAGCCGGCTTTGATGAGGCAGCCCAGCTGCCTTTTCAGGACGAATAACAACGCTCCAGCGAAAACGAGAGAAACATCATGAGCGACTTTACGAGCGAATTCTGGAACATCTATGTGGCCGGGCTGACCATTCTGAGCATCATTGCCTGCCTGGTTTTGCTCTGGATCAGCGGGACCACCAAAGTCAACCC
>JBFHEQ010000072.1:0-10079 GCA_041584075.1 Hydrogenophaga sp. | reverse complement strand
TTGGCGCGGGTGACCATGGAGCCGGGGTCGGAGCCGTGGTTGGGTTCGGTCAGGCCGAAGCAGCCGATCCATTCGCCGGTCGCGAGCTTGGGCAGGTATTTCTGCTTCTGGGCTTCCGAGCCGAATTCGTTGATCGGCACCATGACCAGCGAGCTTTGCACGCTCATCATCGAGCGGTAGCCCGAGTCCACGCGCTCCACTTCGCGGGCCACCAGGCCGTAGCAAACGTAGTTCAGGCCGGCGCCGCCGTATTGCTCGGGGATGGTCGCGCCGAGCAGACCCAGTTCGCCCATTTCGCGAAAGATGGCGACATCGGTTTTTTCGTTGCGGAAGGCATCGGTCACGCGGGGCAGCAGCTTTTCCTGGCAGTAGGCGCGGGCGGCGTCTTGCACCTGGCGCTCGTCGTCGGTGAGCTGCGCGCTGAGGTGAAAAGGGTCTTCCCAGTTGAAACTGGCTTTGGATGAGCTGGCCATGTGCGGTGTCTCCGACGGAATGAAAAAAGAAAAAATCTGCGCCCATTGTCGGGTTTTCATGAATAGCTGTCTAATATTGATTGCCGATTCATCAATATGAATTTTGTATTGATGGCCGTGCGTCAACCTCTGGACCGTTTCGTCACCGCCTTATGGAATTCCGACACCTGCGCTGTTTCACCGTCCTGGCCGAAGAGCTGCACTTTGGCCGCGCTGCCCAGCGACTGGCCATGACGCAGCCGCCGCTCTCGCTCAACATCCAGCAGCTCGAAGCCTCGGTGGGCGCGCGGCTGTTTGAGCGCAACAGCCGCGGCGTGAGCCTCACAGCGGCGGGTGAGGCCTTCTTGCCCAAAGCCATCGCCTTGCTGGAACAGGCGGCGCAGGCCGCGCGCGAGGCCCGCGATGTGGGGCAGGGCCTCGCGGGGCAGTTGCAGATCGGCTTTGCGGGCACGGTGCTTTACCGGGGATTGCCGCAGATGCTGCGCGACTTTGCCGCCGAGCATCCGAGGTTGCGGCTGGTGTTGCGCGAGTTGAGTTCGGCCGAGCAACTGGCCGATCTGGTGCACGACCGGCTCGATCTGGGCTTTGTGCACACCACCCGCGTACCTGCCGGGTTTTCGCAAATACTGGTTTCCAGCCAGCCCTTCGTGGCCTGTTTGCCGGCGAACCATGTGTTGGCCAAGCAAAAGGCGTTGCCACTGGCACAAGTGCGCGACGAGCCGTTGGCCATCGTGATGCGTTCGGTCTCACCCGACTACCACGACCGCATCCTGGCGGCCTGCGCCGATGAGGGTTTTGAGCCTGTGCTGGGTTACGAACTGCGGCATTGGTTGAGCGTGGTCTCGGTGATCGCGCAAGGCTTGGGCGTGGGGCTGGTGCCGGCCGCCTTGCAGCAAGCGGGCTTGCCTGGCGTGGCTTTTGTGCCGCTGGCGCGCCCGCTCTTGCCTTACGACACCCATTGCCTCTGGCGCACCGACCGCGATCTGTCGGCGTTGGGGGCATTTCTGGCTACGGTGCGCGGAGCGGCACAACCGAACTAAAGTGGCGGGATTCACCCCCGTTCGCCGTGCGCCCGTGAAAGGCTGTGGAAGTCGCCCACCCACTCGGCCCGGACGGACAATGCCATTCATCTAGAAGAGGAACCGATTCATCATGACCAACCCCCAAACCCTCGTGCTCGGCGGCGGCTGCTTCTGGTGCACCGAAAGCGTTTACAAAAATGTCAAAGGCGTGACCGATGTGGAGTCGGGCTACAGCAACGGCCAGGAGACCGCCCCCAGCTACGAAATGGTCTGCACCGGCCGCACCGGTTGCAACGAAGTGGTGAAGCTCGAATACGACCCGGCCCAGATCAGCACCCGCGAGATTCTGGAAATCTTCTTCGTGGTGCACGACGCCACCACGCTCAACCGCCAGGGCAACGACACCGGCACCCAGTACCGCAGCGGCATTTATTTCACCTCCGAAGAGCAGCAGCAAACCGCGCACACTCTGATCGATGAGCTCACCAAGGACGACGCCTTTGGTGCGCCCATCGTGACCGAGCTGCTGCCGCTGGCGAACTACTTCCCCGCCGAGGACTACCACCAGGACTTCTTCGAGCGCAACCCGAACCAGGGCTACTGCATGGCCGTGGCAGCGCCCAAGGTGGCAAAGTTTCGCAAGACGTTTGCGCGGTTGGCGAAGTAATGCGGCCCGGTGTGTTCTTGGTTCTATTGAAACGAGATGTTGAACTCGCTTGATCCAACGAAAAGGGCACGGTTTTCATGGTCTGAGGAGGCACACTTGGAAATAACCTGGTCAAACACGCTCGATGGCATCGACTGGAGCGAGCTCGAGGCGCTCTACAAAGCTGCACCGCTCGGTAACAAGAACGCCATCGATCTAGAGACAGTTTTCACCAACAGCCGGTATTGTTGTTTCGCTCTGGAGGACAAACGAATCATTGGCGCAGGAAGGGTCCTTGCCGATGGTGTTGATTGCGCTTACCTTTGCGACGTGGCGGTATTGCCTCAGTTTCAAGGCACAGGCCTTGGCAAAAAGATTGTCAACCGGTTGGTGGTTTCGGCTGAGGGACACAAGAAAATCATTCTTTATGTCGTGCCGGGCAAAGAGGTGTTCTATCGGAAGTTTGGGTTCAGGCGCATGTTGACCGCGATGGCGATTTTCGAGAGCGCAGGACAGGCAGTTGAACGCGGTTACGTGGAGGACGTTTAAGGTGAACTCCCTCATTTTTGTCTACGGAACCCTGAAAGAAGGCTTCCCCAATTTTCCTTTCAACCCCGGCAAGCGCGTTGAGGGCAGCTTTCGCACGCGGCAGCCGTTCCCTTTCTACGTGGTGCAGTTGACCGACGAAGACCGCGCGCCCTGGCTCATGAACCGTCCGGGGCAGGGCGTTCAGGTTGTGGGTCAAGTGTTTGAGGTGGACGCGCCCACCTTGCAGTCCATGGACGACTTCGAAGAAGTGGGTCAACCCACGGGCTATGTGCGGGTTGAGGTGGAGCTGGAGGCCGTTCATCTAGACGGCGAAGTGGTGCACGCCCATGTGTACATGAAAGAAGAACACCAGATGGTTGAGTGCCTCGCTGTGGAAGGCCCGTTTGCGGAGTACACGGCCGAACTCGCGGTGGGTTACCGGTTGGAGCAGCCGTAACGCACCACGCTGGCGCGGGGGCATGGATCGTGCTTTCCTGCCAAGGGCCCGCTTTGGGGCAGTTAGAGGTCACCGATGCCGATGGCCTTCCTCCTTTTTCCACCCGGCCAGCGCTCAGGCGCCATGAAAGGACTCGCATGGAAACGGTCTACCTGCCATTGCAAATGGCGCCCACCAACCTCACTCAGCCGATCTTGCCGAACTGGTCGTTCAACCTGTTCAACGTGAACATGGGCGCCTCTTCCAACGCCGCGATCGAGCAGGAAGCATTGCAAACCGTGGGCAGTTACGGCAAGCAGATCGGGCACCTCGCGGAAGCGCTGGAGATCGTTATTGGCAAACTGGATCTGCTCGACAGCAAGGATGTGTCGGTATCCGAAAAAGATGCGCTGCGCATTTTCCTCGGCGATGTGTCCGCCATCCGGAAGATCAAGCGGTCACACGGGTAGGCCGCTGGGCCGCGGGGGGTGTTGCCTAACGGGCGTTCGCGGCAGTCGTGCGCGGCTGCGTGAGCCTGGGCCACAACACGATCACCGCCAGCCCGGCCATCACCAGAGCGCCTGCGCCCTGCTTCCACGGCTGCATGGGCTCGCCCAAGGCCAGGGCCGAGGCGCTCATGCCGAACACCGGAACCAGCAGGGCCATGGGCGTGACTGTGGCGGCGGGGTGGCGCGAGAGCAGCCAGTTCCACACGCCAAAACCGAACAGCGAATTGCCGATGGCCTGCCAGGCCACGCTGGCCCAGGTAAGCGCGCTGGCCTGTTGCAGGGTATGCCACATGGCGGCGGGCGGGCCTTCGAGCAGCCACGACAGTGCAAACAACGGGGGCACGGCGAAAACACTGCTCCAGACCACGAAGTGCAGCATGTTCACCTGGGGCAATGCTGCACCGGATCCTTGCGGTGAAGCATTGCCCTGACCCAACGACTTCACCACCAGATTGGCGCATGCCCAGAAGAAGCCGGCCATCAACACGAGCCCCAGGCCCAGCGCGGTGACGGTGGCGTTGAGGTTGGCGCCGATCACGGCCAGGCCGGCGATGGCCAGCAGCAAACCGGTTACTTGGTAGCCGCGCACCTTTTCGCCCATGAGAAAGAGCGACAGGCCGATGGTGAAGAACACCTGCAGCTGCACCACCAGCGAGGCCAGGCCGGGCGAGATATCGCTGCGAATGGCCAGGAACAGCAGGCCAAACTGGCCGACGCCAAGCAAGACGCCAAAGGCCGCCATCTTGTGCCAGGGCGCTTTGGGTCTGGGGATGAAGAGCAGCCAGGGCAGGGCGGAAAACGCGAAGCGCAGTGTGGCGAAGAGAAAGGGCGGCAGGCCGTCCAGCCCCCAGCGGATCACCACAAAATTGGTGCCCCAGACAAACACGACGGCGATGGCGAGCAGGAGGTGGGATAGCGGCAAAATGGCTGGGAAGGAAGGAAACAGCCTGCCAGTTTAGGGCCAGGGCGTTTCCTGTTGCGTGGTGTCATTCCGTTTTGAGCAACTGGCCGGCCTCAAACCGCCATTGATGGTGCGTGGCGTTGCGGGCCAGATCGGGGTCGTGGCTGACCAGCAGCATGGCGCAGCCGGACTCTGCCATGGCTTCGCACAGGGCTGTCATGGTTTCGCGCTGTGTCAGCGCATCGAGCCGGGAGGTGGGTTCATCGGTGAAGATGAACACGGGCTGAAGCAGCATGGCCCGCAGAACGGCCAGGCGTTGCAGCTCGCCGCCAGACACTTCGTTGGGTCGACGGTCCATGAGTTCGTCAGACAGGTGGAGGCGTTGGAGCCAGTGGCCGATGGACGCCGCATCGAGCTTGTGAAGGCGCAGCAAATCCCGAATGCCTTGGCGAATGGTTTGCTGCGGGGCGAACGATGCCACCGGGTCTTGATAGAGTTTTTGAAAGCGCCACGGGGGCACGCCTGCACGGCGGTGCACATGCCCTTTGCGTGGCGTCAATGCGTTGACCAACACGTTGCCGAGCGTGGTCTTGCCGCAGCCGCTGGGGCCGACCACCGCGACCGATTCGCCCTGGCCAATGGTGAGGCTGGTGTCATGAAGGACGGCGCGTTCGCCAAAGCTCACGCCGACATGGCGGGCCGAAATCAACTCAACTTGAGCTCCATCATCGCGCGCTTGAGCCAGGCGCGGCCAATGGCGAGGTTGGGCTGCGATGAGCTGCTGGGTGTAGGCATGTTGCGGCGCTTTCAGCACTTCGACCACATCGCCGGCTTCGACCATCTGGCCTTGCCGCATGATGGCGATGTGTCCGCCGAGCCGCAATGCCAGGTCCAGATCGTGGGTGATGGTGAGCAGGGCCTGGCCTTGTTGCTGGGCGTTGGCGAGCATTTGCGCGACTTGCTCGCAGGCGCCGGCGTCCAGCCCTTTGGTGGGTTCATCGGCGATCAGCACCTGCGCGTCGCTCTGGCTGGCGCAGGCCATACCCATGCGCTGTGCCATGCCGCCCGAGACCTGGTGCAGCCACTGCCGCCCCGCGTGGGCCAGGCCCAGCGCGTCCAGGTGGTGGTCGGCCTGTTCGAAGGCCTTTTTCCAGCCACGTCCGGCGGCGTAGTGGCCGGCTTCAGCCACCTGGGTGCGAAGCCGCATCACGGGGTTGAGCGCGGTCCAGGGTTCCTGGGGCAGCATCACGATCTGCCGGCCCCACAGGGCTTGGGTCGGGTTTCGCTGGCCGTCGGTGTTTCGTCCCGCGATTTGCACCCGGCCATGGGCGCGCATCACGGCAGGCAGCGTGCCCATGATGGCTTGGGCCAGCAGCGACTTGCCGGCACCGGATTCGCCCACCAGGGTGAGCCGTTCGCCTGCACGCAGTTCGAAGCTGCATCCCTGCAGCAGGGTGCGGCCCTGCGGCTGCGCCGCGTTGGGTAGCAACACGATGCCCAGGTCCTGCACGCGCAGGACCGATTGGCCCATCGGTCCGGTGGTTGGTGTGGTCACGCTCATGGGGTGGCTCCTGCGTGCATCCGGCCCGTGGCGTGGCCCACCACGGCCTGCAGCGCGCCAATGACCAGCACCAGCGCCAGCACGGGGATGGCCAGCAACCAGGGTGCTTCGTAGTAGTAGGGCAGGGCTTCTGTCATCAGCAGACCCAGTTCGGCCTGGGGTGGGCGCAATCCCACGCTGATGAACCCCAGGGCGGCGATGGCCAGCACAGCCGCTGCCACAGCGTAGGCCCACAACTGGGCAACCACGCCGGCCACAGGGCGCAGCACATGCCACCAGAGGATGTAAGCCGTTTTGAAGCCCAGCAGGCGTGCTGCCTGCACCGGTTGTCCCAGCAAAGCTGATCGGGTGTGCGAGCGCATCAGGCGGAAAAACTCGACCCAGGCAGTGAGCACCAGTCCGCTGTAGAGTGCCCATTTTTCACCGGGGGCCAGTGCGGCGATCAACAGCACCCAGAGCAGGCCGGGGATGGAGGCCACGGCGTCGGCCAGCACGGACAGCGCCCGGTCGATCCAGCCGTCACGGGTGGCCGCCAGCAGGCCCATGGCCGAACCCAGGGCCACGGCCAGCACCGCCGAGGCGATGGCCAGGCCAATGGAGGTGCGCAAGCCTTCGCCCAGCCGGGCCAGGTTGTCGCGGCCCAGTTGGTCGGTGCCCAGCCAGTGCCCGTGGCCAGGGGGCAGCAGGCTGGCCATCAGGTCCTGTGCGTGGGGGTCGGGCGCCAGGGCCGGCGTCAGCAAGGCAATGGCCGCCAGGCCGGCCAACAGGGCGCATGCCAGTTTTTGTGCGAACGTCATGCAGAGGCCTCCGGGGCTTGGGCCGTGGCGCTGAGCGTGGGGCTCGGCGACGGGTCATCGGGCACGGCCACACGCTGAGCGTCGGCCAGGCGCGGATCCAGGGCGTGCAGCAGCAGGTCCACCGCGCCGCTGAGCAACACGAAGAGCAAGGCCATCGCGAGGGCGGTCCCCTGGACCATGGGCACGTCGCGCGCAATGATGGCGTGTACCAGGGCGTGGCCGATGCCGGGCCATGCGAACAGGGTTTCAACCACCACCATGCCTTCGATCAGCAATACGAGCTGCACGCCGGCATAGGCCAGCGTGGCCAACAAGGTTTGTGGCAGGACGTGACGCCGAACGGCGGCGGTCAGCGGCAGGCCCTTGACCTGGGCGAACTCGAATGCGTCCGAACCGAGGAGCTTGTGTGTTGCGTCGCGCACCACCTGCGTGAAACCGGGGCACAACGCCAGTGCCAGCGTGAGTGCTGGCAGTAGCACGTGGTCGGCATCTTCGTGTCCGGCCACGGGCAGCCAGTCGAGTTCAACCGCCAACACCGTGGACAACATAACCCCGAGCAGGAATGACGGACTGGCGCGCAAAACGGTGTTGAGCTGGTCCACGGCCCAGCGTGTCCATCCATGGGGACGCAGGGCGGTCCAGATGCCCAAAGTCAGGCCCAGGGCCAACGCCATGGCCCAGGCCACCAGCGACAGCCACAGCGTGTGGCCGAGCTGGAAGGCAATCAGCTCGGTGACGTTGTCGCCCAGCACCATGGAGCGTCCCAGGTTGCCCTGGGCCATTTGCAGCAGCCAGTCGCCCCAGCGGGCGAGTGCTGGGCGATCCAAGCCGAGTTCGGCGCGCACCGCTTCGGCGATCTCGGTGTTGACCACGTCGTAGCCATAGCGGCCGGCTGCGATGCGGTAGGCCGAATCCCCGGGCAGGGACTCTGCCATGACAAAGCAAAGCGTGCCCACGCCCAGCAGCACGAACACCACCTGCAGCAGCAGGCGGCCGATGAGGCGGTGGCTGATCACGCTGCCCATCCCATGCGGCTGATCCGGTAGCTGCGCTCGAGTGGGTCCACGCTGACGTTGGTCAGGCGCGCGCTGGCGGTGGCCGAGTGTTGGTACCACGCCAGCGGAATGACGGGCAGCTCGGCCTGCAGCACCGCCGAGATCGAGCCGCGCAGGGCCGAGCGGCGTTGCTCGTCCGCTGCCAGGCTCATGTCGGCCAGGGTCTGGCTGACCAGCGAACTGTGCCAGCCCATGGCGCCCCAGTCACCGCCCTGGGGGCCGAAATCCTGCAGCAACGAGCCCAGCGGATCGGGCACCAGGCCGTAGTTGCGTGCCAGCAGTCCCAACTCCAGCGTGCCGTTCTGATGTCCGCTCGGGATTTCGCTGGAATTGCCCACCGACACCGCCATGTCGATGCCGATGGCCTTGAACTGGGCCTGGATTGCGGTGGCCATGGGTGGCAGCTCGGGTCGGTCGCTGAACGTGCGCATCATGACCTTGAACGGTTCGCCGCCCTTGTTGCGCAACACGCCATCGCTGCCCGCCTGCCAGCCCGCGTCGCGCAGCAGGCGGCGCGCTTGCTCGGCATTCTGGGTCAGCGGAGCCAGACCTGGGACATGCCACTCGGCCATGATGGGCGGGAAGAGCTGGGTCGCAGCGGCCTGCGGCGCACGCAGCAGGCTGGTCGCCATGCCGCTGCGGTCCAGTGCCAGGCTCATGGCGCGGCGCACCCGCACATCACCCAGGAAGCGATGTCCGGCATTGACCTTGATGTAGATGGTGCGCGGAATGGCCTGCAGTTGCAGCTGGACCTTGCGGTTGGTGCGCAGGCGCGCGTAGCTGACCGGGTCGTGTGTGAACACCAGGTCTGCCTGGCCCGAGGAAGCCATCATGCCGCGCGTTTCGCCGCGGCTGACGCCGAGGTAGTCCACCGCTTCGATCACGGGCTTGCGACCGTCGAAGCCTTCGAAGCGGCGCAGGCGCATGGACTGAGGTGCGTTGACTTCCATCACCTGGTAGGGCCCGGAGCCGATCAACCGCGTGACCGAACCGTCTGCAGCGAAAGAAGCGGGCGCGAGAATCAGCGCGCTGCTGTGCGCCATGAAGGCGGGCAGGGCGCTGAAGGGCTTGGCCAATTTGACGACCACCTCGTTGCCTTGCGCTGTGACCTGTTGAGCGCCGGTGTTGCGCATCACACCGGGGAGCGCCAAAGCGCGTCGCAGGCAGGCCGCCACGGCCTCCGCCGTGACCGGGGTGTTGTCGTGAAAACGCGCGGTGCTGCGCAGGGCAAACCGCCACTCCAGTCCGCTGGACGTGCTGTTCCAGCGGCTCGCCAGGCCCGGTGCGAGTTGGCCTTGGTCGTCGACATCGACCAGTGTTTCGGCGATTTCAAGCCGGGCGAAGACATAGCCCGTCTTTGAAGGATCAAGGTTGGACACCTCCCAGGGGGCCACCACTTTGAGGTTGCGCTGGGTGGTGGCGCTGGCGTAGGCCGGCAGACTGGCCGAGAGCAGGGCGCCAGCCCAATGCAGCAGGCGGCGGCGGGGCAGGTTGTGAGGCGCGGTGTTGAAGCGTGGCATGGTGGAGGGCAAAGAGGAACGAAGAGGGGTTGCGAGACTTGGCGAGGGGAGGATGGGTGCGGGTGTCTGGTGGCAGGATCAAGCGGTGGACGACAGGGGCCCGATGCCCTGCCAGACGTCGCGACGCAGGTGGGGGGATGTCTTGAACTTGCCGATCCACCGTTGGGTGAGCGTGGTCGAACCGGGCTTGTGCACGCCGCGTGTGGTCATGCACATGTGCTCGGCCTCGATGACCACCGCCACACCCCGCGGTTGCAGCGTGTCGTGCAAGGTTTGCGCGACCTGCTGGGTCAACCGCTCCTGGATCTGCATGCGGCGAGCGAATGCGTCGACCACGCGCGCTATCTTGCTCAGACCCACCACCCGGTGTCGCGGAAGGTAGGCCACATGGGCCTTGCCCACGATGGGCACGAGGTGGTGCTCGCAGTGCGACTCAAATCGGATGTTGCGCACCAGCACCATGTCCTCAAAATCTCCGGACTCCTCGAAGGAGGTGGACAGTAAGGCGGCCGGGTCTTCTCGGTAGCCCGCAAAGAAGGACTGGTACGCCACTGCGACGCGAGATGGCGTGTCGCGCAAGCCTTCCCGCTCGGGGTCTTCACCCGCCCAGCGGATCAAGGTGCGAACCGCT
>JBFHEQ010000071.1:0-10110 GCA_041584075.1 Hydrogenophaga sp. | reverse complement strand
TTGATCGGCTTCTGGAAAGAGTCTGACGTGCCTGAGGCCTGGAGAATGGCGCCGACCAACGCCACTGCTGTGTAAAGCGTTCATCGCACGACCTTCTCTTTGTTCTCACCATGTCCCCACTCGAAACCAACAAACAAAACGCGATCAACTTCTACCGCACAGCCTACCTGGGTGACCCCGCTCAGGCGGTCGCTGCGTATGTGGGCGACCAATACATCCAGCACAACCCGCTGGTGGCCGATGGCAAGCAGGCCTTCATCGACTACTTCACCGAAATGCATGCCCGGTTTCCCGACAAACAGATCCAGTTTGTGCGGGCGATCGGCGAAGGCGACCTGGTCGCGCTGCACACCCACCAGACCTGGCCGGGCAACGACCAGTACGTGACCATGGATTTTTTCCGTTTTGATGCCGCCGGGAAGATCGTGGAGCACTGGGACGCCATCCAGCAGGTGCCCGAGACCACGCTGAATGGCAACACCATGTATTGACACCTGGCAGCCCAGCTGATCTTTCGTTGGCATCGACTCGCCCAGAACAGGGGTCGGGTGCTGCAGCGCAGCGTGTTGCCGATGTGCGTTCTGCGTGCTGAAGGGTGAGGGCAGCTCCCCGCAATCGCCATTCGGCAGCCATGGAAGGCGGCCACGCCGATGAAGCAGCCTTGGTGGCCGCTGATCGAAGAACCCGGGTGCACGGACCCGTCCCCCAATGAGGCGACAGCTGCCCACCGCGGCCCTCGTCGCGGGCACTGAGAGACCGCAAGCATGCCGTCTTCTGTCGATGCCGGGTTTGAACGGCGCCAGCGCTCGTGACCGGCCACGAACGGCCGGTCGAGCGTTCCATTTGATAGGATGGATGAATGACCGAAGTGCTCACAGAGTTGGGGCGCGCGTGAAAGCCATCACCTGCACCAACTATGGACCGCCCGACGTTCTCGCGATCGGCGACGTGGAGACGCCCGTTCCTCAAGACGACGAAGTTTTGATCCGGGTACGGGCCGCTGAGGCGACCAAGTCCGATGTCGAGATGCGCAGGTTCAAGTTCGCTGTGAAGTGGTTCTGGTTGCCCTTGCGAATCGCTTTCGGCGTGACGAAGCCCAGGCGACACATCCTGGGTGGCTACTTCTCGGGCGAGATTGCATCGGTGGGAAAGGACGTCAGCCAGTTCACCGCCGGAGAGCCGGTTTACGGCGCGTCAGGCCTCAGGTTCGGTGCCTACGGCGAATATGTGGCTCTGCCGGCCAGCTACCCCATCGCCGGCAAGCCCGTCAACATGAGCTTCGAAGAGGCCGCGGCCGTGCCGTTGGGCGGATTGAACGCGCTCCATTTCATGCGACTTGCACGCATCGAAGCGGGAGAGAGCGTGTTGATCAATGGGGCCGGCGGCAGCATCGGGACCCATGCTGTTCAGATCGCGAAGTCGATGGGGGCAGACGTCACCGTGGTAGACAGCGCCATCAAGGCGCAAACGCTGAGACGATTGGGCGCGGACCATTTCATCGACTACATGAAGGACAGCTTCACCGCAACGGGCCAAACCTATGACGTGATTTTTGACCTGGTCGCAGACAGCGATTACGCAGCCTGCATCCGCACACTCAATCCTGGCGGACGCTACCTGTCCGGCAATCCCCGCATTTCCGTGATGCTTCGTTCGTTCTTGACCACGTGGTTCACCGACAAGACGGTCAGTTTCGCCTTCGCCAGCGAGACAAAGGCGGCGCTGTGCACGCTCAAGGCGATGATTGAAGACGGACGCATCAAACCCATCCTGGACAGAACCTATCCGATGAACGAGGCGGCCGAAGCCCACCGTCGGGTCGAGACCGAGCAGCGGCTGGGTGCTGTTGTCATCGCCATCGGTGGTACCTAGTGGCCTGAGTTGGAAGTTCATTCAGTAAAGAGGCCGAGAATCGCCGCCATACCGCGTCGCAAATCCTCGCGATAGCCACGGCGCACCCGGATTCGCAACGCAGCGCATCGCCCGCAAAACCACGGCCCACAAGGTTTCGGCCCAAAACGTGCGCCTCACGCACCTGTTGGTTTGCGTGTGCCAGGCAGGCACGCCAGTCATCCCGTTTTGAACCCGAACGCGCATGGCGGAGGTCATGCAGCGGGTCCCTGGGCTGCTGCCGGATGCTTTCATATCTGAAGCACAAAGCGACCGTGCGCAGGGGGCCGCCGGAGTGTTGCATGCCAGTTCAGAGTTGTGGCGCATTGAGACACTCTGCACCACATCGCAACAAGTCGTCGATCCGCGCAGAAATGAAGCCTGCTGGTCAGGGCCAGTAAAAATGCCTTGTCAATCAAGGACTTGTCGATGGGGACTCCAGGTGGCACGGGTCTTGAAGATGTTGATTGCCCCGTTAGGGACTTCTTCTCATTCTCGATCAAACCATCCTGGAGACTTTTCATGCTTTACGCAGCACCGGGCGCCCAAGGCGCCAAACACGTCTACAAATCCCAGTACGACAACTTCATCGGTGGCCAGTGGGTGGCCCCGGTCAAGGGCCAGTACTTCGACGTGGTCTCGCCCGTGAACGGCCAGGTCTATACCCAGGCCGCCCGCTCCACCGAAGAAGACGTGAACCTGGCGCTGGATGCGGCGCACGCGGCGGCAGACGCCTGGGGCAAAACCTCGGCCACCGAGCGCTCCAACATCCTGCTGAAGATTGCCGACCGCCTGGAAGCCAACCTGGAGTTGCTGGCCTATGTGGAAACGGTGGACAACGGCAAGCCGATCCGCGAAACGCTCAACGCCGACATCCCGCTGGCGATCGACCACTTCCGCTACTTCGCCGGCTGCCTGCGTGCCGAAGAAGGTGCCATGAGCGAGATCGACGGCGACACCGTGGCGTACCACTTCCAGGAACCTCTGGGCGTTGTGGGCCAGATCATTCCCTGGAACTTCCCGATCCTGATGGCCGCCTGGAAAATGCCCCCGGCCTTGGCGGCAGGCAACTGCATCGTGTTGAAGCCAGCCGAGTCGACCCCGATCAGCCTGCTGATCCTCATCGAGCTGATCGCTGATTTGTTGCCGCCCGGTGTGCTCAATATCGTCAACGGTTTTGGCCGCGAAGCCGGCATGCCATTGGCCAGCTCCAAGCGCATCGCCAAGATCGCCTTCACGGGTTCCACCAGCACCGGCCGCGTGATTGCCCAGGCCGCTGCCAACAACCTGATTCCGGCCACGCTGGAGCTGGGCGGCAAGTCGCCCAACATCTTCTTTGCCGACATCATGGACAAAGACGACAGCTTCCTCGACAAGGCCATCGAGGGTCTGGTGCTGTTCGCGTTCAACCAGGGCGAAGTGTGCACCTGCCCGAGCCGCGCGTTGATCCAGGAAAGCATTTACGACAAGTTCATGGAACGCGTGCTGAAGCGTGTGGCGGCCATCAAGATGGGCAGCCCGCTTGACACCGACACCATGATGGGCGCGCAGGCTTCCAAAGAACAGCTCACCAAGATCATGTCTTACCTCGCGCTGGGCAAAGAGGAGGGCGCCGAGGTGTTGATCGGTGGCGATGTGGCCAAGATGGGTGATGGCCTTGAAGGGGGTTATTACGTGCAGCCCACGCTGTTCAAAGGTCACAACCAGATGCGCATCTTCCAGGAAGAGATTTTTGGCCCCGTGCTGGCCGTGACGACGTTCAAGGACGAAGCCGAAGCCCTGGCCATTGCCAACGACACGCTGTACGGCCTGGGCGCTGGCGTGTGGAGCCGCAACGGCAACGTGGCCTACCGCATGGGCCGCGCGATCAAGGCTGGCCGCGTGTGGACCAACTGCTACCACGCCTACCCGGCACACGCTGCGTTTGGCGGCTACAAGGAGTCAGGTCTGGGTCGTGAGAACCACAAGGCGATGCTGGGCCACTACCAGCAGACCAAGAACCTGCTGGTCAGCTACAGCGAGAGCAAGCTCGGCTTTTTCTGATCCACCCCCGCGCCGCCTGCGGCTTCACCCCCCTCCAGGGGGCTGAGGGCCGCAGCTCCAAGCCTGCCTGCGCAGGCTTGGACAGCCCGAAGAGCCACTGCCTCTGGCAGTGGCGCGGCCTGCAAGGCACGCTGGCGGCGGGGCAAAGCCAGTTCCGCGGCGTTCTCGGCCAATGCACTGCGTGCCGGAGCCGGCTTTGCCGCTCCGGCGCGCTTTTGTTTTGGTGTTGCGTTCTTTCAAGGAGACTCTTGTGGTCGAAAAAGTCATTGCTACCCCGGCGGCGGTCGAGTTGATCGCCTTTCTGAAAGCCAAACACGGCGCTGATCTGATGTTTCACCAGTCGGGTGGCTGCTGCGACGGGAGCGCGGCCAACTGCTATTTGCCCGGTGAGATCACCATGGGTGCCGGTGACGTGTACCTGGGAGACATAGGCGGCAGCCCGTTCTACATTGGCAAAGCGCAGTACCAGCAGTGGCGCCATACCCAGCTGATCATCGATGTGATCGACGGCAACGGTGGGGGCTTTTCGCTGGAAGGCACCGAGGGCAAAGCGTTTCACACGCGTTCACGCGTGTTCAATCCGGAGGAAATGGCCGAGCTTGCAGCGCAGGACGCCGCCCGCGTCTGACGCTTCTCACAGCCCCTTTTTCTCCAGCTGCCGTAAAACCTCCGTATGGAAGTCGCCGCCTTGTGCGGCCTCCATGAAGGTGGTCAGGCTGCCGTCAAAGCGCACTGCGCCCTGGTGCAGCAGCATCAGGCGGTCGGCCCTTTGCGCCTCTTCAATCAGGTGGGTGGCCCAAAGCACCGCCATGCCGCGCTCGCGGCAGAGCTCGCGCACCGTGTCGAGCAACTGTTGGCGCGACCCCGGGTCCAGGCCCACGGTCGCTTCGTCCATCAGCAACACCTGGGGTCGGTGCAGCAGCGCGCGCACCAGTTCGACTTTGCGCCGGGTACCGCCCGACAGGCCGCGCACCACCGCACGTGCCTGATCGGCGATGCCCAGTTGCGCGAGGCCTGCCTCGATGCGGCCTCGGGCCTCGGCGCGCGGAATGCCATGGAGGTCGGTGTGAAAGAGCAGGTTGGCCAACACGGGCAAGTCCATGTCGAGCGCTGTTTGCTGGAAGACCACGCCGAGCCCCGCCAGCGCCTTGGCGGGTTCGGTTTGCATGTCGTGGCCGAGCACGGTGATCTGGCCTTGATCGGGGCTGAACAGTCCCGTGAGCAGTTGCAGCAGTGTGGACTTGCCTGCGCCGTTGGGCCCGAGCAGGGCACACATTTCGCCGGCCTTCAGTGACAGGCTCACGCCTTTGAGCGCCGGTTTCCCGTTGTATGCCTTGTGCAGATGGTGGGCCTGGAGCAGTGCGGAGGTGTTCATTGATGGTCGGATCTGGCCAGCAGGTTCATGCGGCCGAGCAACTGGCGTTCGTGTTGCACCGTCTGCATCACAGCAGCGCGGTAGTCTTCGGTGTTGAGGTATGACAGGGATTGATCGTACCGGGCGAGTGCCTGTCGATGGCGTTCGCTGAGCATGGCTTTGTGGAAGGCATCGTGCAGTTTGCGCATGACGGCAGGGGGCGTGCCTTGGGGCGCAGCCAGTCCCCAGGGTGAGGTGTAAACCGCTTGAGGGTAGCCAATCTCCTTCATCGTGGGCACCTGTGGCCAGCGCTGGCTGCGTTGTTCACTGAAGATCGCCAGCATGCGGATCTTGCCCTGGTCGACCCAGGGGGCGAAACCCGATGAGTTGACCCCGGCCATGATGGTCCCGCTGGCCACCGCCAGCATCTGGTCGGCCGTGCCTTTGTAGGGCACATGCACGTAGCGCACGCCGTGCTGCAACAGGATCTCTTCGGTCGCCAGGTGGGCCGTGGTACCGATGCCGGTGGACCCGAGGATGAGTTCGCCTGGGTGTGCCTGCGCCCACTCCACCAGTGCACCCCAGGTCTTCCAGGGGCTGTCTGCGGGCACCAGCACGCCGAAGGTAACGCCGGATACCTGCAGGATGGGGCTGAAGTCCTTCACGGGGTCCCAGGGCACCGGGTTCATCAAGGCGTGCCGGTACACCGTGATGGGCATTTGCCCGATGGTGTAGCCATCAGGTTCGGCCATCTTGAGGGCAGGTGCCACCAGCGTACCGGCCGCACCCGGCTTGTTGACCACAACGACCGCCTGGCCCAGCCAGGGCTCGGCCTCTTCGCACAGGATGCGCAAGGTCAGGTCGGTCTGTCCGCCGGCCGGCCAGGGCACGATGAGTGTGATGGGCCGGCTGGGCCAGGCGTCGGTTCCGCTGGTTTGCGCCCAGGCGCCTGTGCTGCCCAGCAGTGCAAGAGCCCCGCCTCGCGCCAGCCATTGCCGCCGTGTCTGGAGGGCGGCGCAGGCTGGCCGGGGCAATTCGGTGAGCACTTCAGGGGGCAGTGGCATGGTCGGTCCGGGTTTGTCTCTGGGTTGGGACGGTGTTGCCCTGTTGGCAACCCGTTCTGGGCGCTTTTTGGACGAAGGCAGCAAGTTCCGTTCCTGTGGGGCTGGCACCCTTATTGCAATGTTGCGCCGGGTGGTGCAACCTGTTGGGTGTGCCCGACTCCCTGGATCGACCCCTGCAGAAGATGCGCCGGGGCCGGTATCCGTTCCTCATAAAACCGATCAGGAGACAGTTTTCATGCAATCCTTTCGCAGCCGGGCCGTGAGCCCCTTTCGCGTCGTGGCCCTGTGTGCCCTCTGGGCATTGGCCGGCGGTGCAGGGGCTCAGACCAGTGGTCAAGTGTATGTGTCCAGTGAGAAGGACAACAAGATTTATGTGTTCAACCCAGCGGGGGAACGCACGGGCGAGATGGTTGTTTGCAAGCGTCCGCGTGACATGGCGTTCAGCGCCAATGGACAGCAGATCATGGTGGTTTGCGGTGACAGCAACGCATTGGGACTGGTCGATGTTGCAACAGGTCGGCTGACCGGAACTGTTCCATTGGGGGACAGTCCGGAAATGTTTGGCCTGAGTCCCGATGGCAAGCTGGCTTACGTGTCGATCGAAGACGACAACGTTCTGGCCGCTTACGACCTGTCGACCCGGAAACCGGTGTTTGAGGTCAAGACCGGCGGCGAACCGGAGGGTGTGCTGGTCACCGCCGATGGCAAGACGGCCTATGTCACCTCCGAAGTCGCCAATCTGGTCCACGAAATCGATCTCACCAGCCGCAAGGTGGTCAAGAACATCAAGGTCGGCAAGCGGCCGCGCCGTTTCGTTCTGGCCGCCAATGGCGCCGAGCTGTGGGTCACCAATGAGCTCGATGCTTCGGTGGGTGTGGTGGACACGGCCAGCCGCAGCCTCAAGAAGACCATCCCGTTTGAAGTCAAGGGCATGCGCGCGTCGGACATCACGCCGGTGGGGATGACGATCAGCCCCGATGGCAAGACCATGTGGGTGGGTCTGGGCAAGGCCAACCACGTGGCCGAGGTGGATGTTGCCACGCACACGGTCAAGCGCCTGGTGCTGGTGGGCAAGCGTGCCTGGGGCTTGCGCCTGCATCCCGACGGCAAGACGCTGTATGTGGCCAACGGACTGTCGGATGACATGACGCTGGTCGACACAGCCAGTGCCAAGGCGATCAAAACCGTGCCGGCGGGCCGTGTGCCACACACCGTGCTGGTGAGCCCATGAGCCAACGCCGCCGGTTCCGCGGCGTTCTGGGCCTGGGGCTGTGGTGCGCGGGCATGCTGGCGTCCGTCGGTGGGTCATCGGCGGCGTGGGCTGTCACCCCGGTCACCATCGCCGTGATGTCGCTGGCGGACGACGCGCGCTACGACGCGCGGCGGGTGGAACGGGGTTATCCCGGCCACCCGACCGGCCCGGCGCTGGTGGGTGCGAAGCTGGGTGCGGAAGATTCCGCCTTCGAGCTCGATGCGTCGGGGCTTGCGCTGTCGATTCGTGAGGTGGTGTTGCCCCATGCGGCGGCGCTGCCCAAGACCCTGGCCGAATTGAAAGCGGCCAAGGTCCAGCATGTGATCGCCGATCTGCCTCTGGCCGAGATGCGCCAGCTGGTGCAAGCCGCGCCTGGCGCGCTCGGCGGCGCCGTGGTGTTCAACGTGGGGCTCGACCACGACAGCCTGCGCGCTGAACACTGCGCCGCTGCCCTGTTGCACACCTACCCCAGCCGTCAGATGCAGTCGGATGCGTTGGCGCAGTACCTGGCCGCGCGCAACTGGCGCAAGGCTTTGGTCCTGAACGGGCCCCTCCCGGGTGATGCCTTGCAGGCTCAGGCTTGGGCACGTTCGGCCAAGCGTTACGGCATCAAGACGACACAGGAGCGGCCATTCAAGCTCAGCGGTGATCCGCGCGAGCGCGACCTGGCCAATACCCGCTTGCTCACGGGAGACCGGGATCACGATGTGGTCGCGGTGATGGACAGCGATGGCGAGTTTGCGCGGCTGCTGCCTTACGCCACACAATGGCCACGCCCGGTGGTGGGCGCCAATGGCCTGATGGCCCTGGCCTGGCACCCGCAGTGGGAGCGTTATGGCGGGCCGCAGTTGTCGCGCCGCTTCTTCAAGGCCGCGGCGCGGCCCATGCGTGGACAGGACTGGGCGGCCTGGGTAGCGGTGCGCGCGGTCACGGCCGCGCTGGTTGACAGCCCCAAGTCCACGGTGGCCCAGCAGCTGAAGGCCCTGCGGGGCGGCCACGTGTTTGTCGACGGGTTCAAGGGCACCCGCCTGTCGTTTCGGCCCTGGGACGGGCAGTTGCGCCAGCCGCTGTTCCTGAGCCACCTGGATGGTGTGGTCGGCGCAGCGCCGGTGGACGGTGTGCTGCATCCGGTGGAGGTGCTCGACACCCTGGGCGTGGATCAAAAGGAAAGCGCATGCAAAGCCAGACCCTGAGCGGGGGCGCGGCCGCGCCCTCTTTGCTGATGCATCTCGCGCGCGCATTGCGCGCGGTGGTGGGCCGCGAACTCAACCGTTTCCTGCGTCAGCCGTCTCGACTGGGTTCAGCGCTGGTCCGGCCCCTGTTGTGGTTCGTGGTGTTTTCCGCCGGTTTCAGCAATGTGTTCGGTGTGGCCATCGTGCCACCGTATGAGACCTACATCGAATACAAGGCCTACATGGTGCCGGGGTTGCTGGGCATGGTGGCCCTGTTCAACGGCATGCAGAGTTCCTTGTCCATGGTGTACGACCGGGAAATGGGTGTGATGCGCCTGTTGCTCACAGCGCCGCTGGCGCGGGGCTGGTTGCTGGCCTTCAAGCTGCTGGCGGGGACTTGCCTGTCGGTGTTGCAGATGGCGGTGTTTCTCGTGATCGCTGTGCTGTTCGGCGTGGACATTCCGCTCGCCACCGTGCCGCCGCTGTTGCTGGCCATGGTCAGCGCGGCGACCATGCTGGCGGCCCTGGGCCTGATGCTCTCGGTGTATGTGCGGCAACTGGAAAACTTCGCGGGCACGATGAATTTTGTGATCTTCCCCATGTTCTTCATCAGCTCGGCGCTCTACCCGCTGTGGAAGCTGGAGGAGTCTGGCGCCTGGTGGTTGCTCAAGCTGGCGGAATTCAACCCCTTCACGCATGCCGTGGAAGCCATCCGCTATGCCAGCGTGGGCCAGTTCCATGGCCTGTCCTGGGCGGTGGTGCTGAGTTGTGGCACGGTGTTTTTTGTGCTGGCGCTCTGGGGCTATGACCCGCAGCGGGGCTGGATCCGGCAAAAGGGTTCGGCTTGAGCAAGGTGGGGCAAGGCGTCCAAAGCAGGAGACTGGCATGACGAGAACGTGGCAACGGCGAGAGTGGTTGATGTGTTGTGGGGTGTTGGCGGGCAGCACCGTGGTGAGGGCGGCCGAGCTCGACCACACCGGCGGCGATCCGCTGGGCTCCATGCAGTGGCCGGGTTTGCGCGACGAGTTCATGGGCCGCGACGCCATGGTGTTCTCGCCGGCGGTCAGCATCACGGGCCCCGCCTTCGCTGACGATGCGATGAACGTGCCCTTGCTGGTCGATGCCAGGGCACTGAAGGACACCGGTGGCGGTATTGCCTTGATCCGGGTGGTCGTGGACCGCAATCCGGTGCGTCACGTTCTGGATTTTGAGCCCCTGCGGGCGTTGCCCATGCTGGCGTTTCGCATCCGCATGGAGCAGGCTTCACCGGTGCGCGCCATGGTGCAGACCCGGGATGGTGTCTGGCATGTGGGCAGCACCTGGGTGCAGGCGGCG
>JBFHEQ010000070.1:0-10134 GCA_041584075.1 Hydrogenophaga sp. | reverse complement strand
GTTGCTGAGTGCGAGCGATGCCGCAGACGCCACGGGCTTGAGGCTGGGCGACCAGGTGTTGCGGGTGCAGGCGGGTCTGATCCGCGAAGGCGAGGCGGTACAGCTGCCTGGTGTCGCGGCCAGCAGCGCCGCCGCGACCCGCTGACCCCCTGAACCAGCGATCAAACAGCCATGTGGTTCACCCAAGTCTCTTTGCGCAACCCGGTCTTTGCGACCATGGTGATGCTCGCCCTCATGGTGCTGGGCATTTTCTCTTTCCAGCGCCTGCAAGTGGATCAGTTCCCCAACATCGATTTTCCGGTGGTGGTGGTGACCACGGAATACCCCGGGGCTTCGCCGGAGATCGTGGAATCGGAGGTCACGAAAAAAGTCGAAGAGGCGGTCAATGCCATCGCAGGTGTGAACGCCTTGAGCTCGCGCAGCTACGAAGGCCAGTCGGTCGTCATCATCGAGTTCCAGCTCAACGTCGACGGGCGCAAGGGGGCGGAGGACGTGCGGGAAAAAATCGCCATCCTGAAGCCCGCTTTCCGCGATGAGGTCAACGAGCCACGCGTCTTGCGTTTTGATCCCGCCAGCCGCTCGATCTGGTCGGTGGCCGTGATCCCCGACGCCTCCACAGCCTCGACTGCCAGCGCAACGCCATCTGCCGTAGAGCTCACCACATGGGCCGAACAAACCCTGAAGAAACGACTGGAAAACGTGCCAGGCGTGGGCTCGGTGTCGCTCGTCGGCGGCAGCCGGCGCGGCATCAACATCGATCTTGACCCCGCGGCCATGGAGGCGATGGGCGTCACGGCCGACCAGATCGTGACGGCGGTGCGCAACGAGAACCAGGACCTGCCCGTGGGCACCCTCAAGAGCGGCGCCCGCGAGCGCGTGGTGCAGGTCTTGTCGCGGGTGAAGGACCCGCAAGATTTCGGCCACATCATCGTGGCCCGGCGCGGTGGCAACGCTGTTCGCCTTGACCAGGTGGCGCGCATCAGCGATGCCACCGAAGAAGTGGAAAGCCTGGCCCTTTACAACGGCGAGCGCACCTTGCTGCTGGCGGTGCAGAAATCACAAGACGAGAACACCATCGCGGTGACCGATGGTCTGAATGCAGCGCTCACCGCCATGAGTGCCGAACTGCCCCCCGGTGTACGGCTCGAACCCATCGCCGATGGATCGCGCCCCATCCGTGTCTCGGTCAACAACGTGCGACAGACCCTCATCGAAGGCGCGCTGCTCACCGTCCTGATCGTGTTCCTGTTCCTCAACTCGTGGCGCTCCACGGTGATCACCGGGCTCACCCTGCCCATCGCACTCATCGGCACTTTCTTTTTCATGAACCTGTTCGGGTTCACGATCAACATGATCACGCTCATGGCGCTCACGCTGTCGGTGGGCCTGCTGATCGACGACGCCATCGTGGTGCGCGAAAACATCGTGCGCCATGTGCAAATGGGCAAAACACCGTACAACGCAGCCATGGAAGGCACCCAGGAAATCGGGCTTGCGGTGCTGGCCACCACGCTCTCCATCGTGGCGGTGTTCCTGCCCATCGGCTTCATGGGCGGCATCATCGGCAAGTTTTTCCACGAATTCGGCATCACCATGGTGGCCGCCGTGCTGATCTCCATGTTTGTGAGCTTCACGCTCGACCCCATGCTCTCCAGCGTGTGGCACGACCCCGAGATCGAAAAACACGGGCACCACGCCGCGCCCGTCACGCTCTACGACAAGACCATCGGGCGGGTCACGGGCTGGTTCGACCGCCTGCAGGACGACCTGGGCGACACCTACCAGAGCGCACTGCGCTGGTCGCTCAGACACAAGCTCGTCACGCTGCTGCTGGCATTCGCCACCTTTGTGGGCAGCGTGATGCTGGTCCCGATCCTGGGCAGCGAGTTTGTGCCCAAAGCCGACTTTTCCGAAACCTATGTCGACTTCCACACGCCCGTGGGCTCTTCCCTGCAGGCCACCGAGGCCAAAACGCGCGAAGTGGAAGCCGTGTTGCGCGGGTTTCCCGAGGTGAGATACACCCTGGCCACGATCAACACCGGCAATGCGCAAGGCACCATGTACGCCAGCATGTACGTGCGCCTGGTCGACCGCAAAGACCGCTCACTCAGCGTGGACGCGATGTCGGCCCAGCTGCGCGACCGCCTGCGCAAGGTGGCTGGCATCACCGTCACCCATGCGGGTTTGCGCGATTCGGTCGGTGGTCAGAAGCAGGTGGAGTTTTCCATCCAGGGCGACGATTTGTCCGAACTCGACCGGTTGAGCCAACGCGTGCTGGAGCGCATCCGCCCCATCGTGGGCCTGGTCGACCTCGACAGCAGCATCAAGGCCGACAAGCCCACCGTCGATGTGATCCTCAAGCGCGAGGTGGCGTCGGACGTGGGGCTCGGCGTGAGCGCCATTGCCAATGGCTTGCGCACGCTGGTGGCCGGTCAGACGGTGGGCAACTGGCGCGCACAAGATGGCGAAAGCTATGACGTCAACGTGCGGCTGGCGTCGGAGCAGCGCGCCCGCACACTGGATCTGCTGGGCCTGCCCTTTGTGGTCGGTTCCGCCAGCGACGGCTCGACGCGGGTGGTGCGGCTGTCCCAGGTGGCGGATGTGATCGAAGGCACCGGCCCCAACCAGATCAACCGGCGCAACCTGAACCGCGAAGTGGCGATCAGCGCCAATGTATACGGCCGCTCGGCCGGCGAAGTGTCCAGCGACATCCGCCAGGCGCTGGACGGCATGCGCTTTCCACCTGGCTACCGCTACGAATTCGGCGGATCGGCCAAGAACATGCAGGAATCGTTTGCCTATGCGATCTCGGCGCTGGCCCTGGCCATCATCTTCATTTACATGATTCTGGCCAGCCAGTTCCAGAGTTTTCTGCAGCCGCTGGCCCTCATGAGTTCGCTGCCGCTCACCCTGATCGGGGTGGTGCTCACCCTGATGATGTTTGGCTCCACCATGAGCATGTTCTCTGTGATTGGCATCGTGTTGCTGATGGGTCTGGTCACCAAAAATGCCATCCTGCTGGTGGATTTCGCCATCCGGGCCCGACACGGCCTGGACGGCGAGGCCCCTTTGGGCCGCGAGGCCGCTCTGCTGCTGGCCGCCAGGGTGCGGCTGCGCCCCATTCTCATGACCACGCTGGCGATGGTCTTCGGCATGGTGCCACTGGCCTTCGCCCTCACCGAGGGCTCGGAACAGCGGGCGCCCATGGGCCAGGCGGTGATTGGTGGTGTGATCACCTCTTCGGTGCTCACCCTGGTCGTGGTGCCTGTGATGTACTGCTACATGGACGACCTGGCCAACGCGATACGCCGGCTTTTAGGGTTCCCGCCCGCACCGGAACCTGCGTCAGATCAAGGGCCTTCCCCCCGCGCTCAGTAAAATGGACCAAGATCGGTTAACATACCCCATGGAGTATCAAAGATGAGTTCCACCGCCGCCAACCTCGCCCAAGCCCGGTTCAACATGATCGAGCAGCAGATCCGCCCCTGGGAGGTGCTCGATGCCCAGGTCCTCGAGTTGCTCAATACGGTCAAACGCGAAGACTTCGTGCCAGCCGCCCACAAAGCCCTGGCTTTCGCCGACATGGAGCTCCCGCTGACCCACCCTGCGGTCGACGGGCAAGTGATGCTCGCCCCCCGCGTGGAAGCCCGTTTGCTGCAGGATCTGGCCATCCAGCCCACCGACAAGGTGCTGGAGATTGGTGCTGGCAGCGGCTACATGGCCGCCTTGCTGGCCAGCCAGGCACAGCGCGTGGTATCGCTGGAAATTGACGAAAGCATCGCCCGTCTCGCCAGAACCCACCTGCAGCATGCAGGCTTCACCAACGTCGACGTGCGTGTGGCCGATGCGGCGGCGAACCATTTCGCGGCCTGCTCCGCTGAAGCACCCTGGAATGTCATCCTCCTCAGCGGCTCGGTGACTGAAGTTCCTCCCGCCTTGCTGAGCCTGCTGGCGCCCGGTGGTCGCCTGGCCGCCATCGTGGGCGATGAACCCATGATGCGCGCCACCTTCATCACCCGCACAGGCGACGCCTCGTTCAGCACCACCCAGCCCTGGGACACCGTGGCCCCCCGTCTGCACAACATGCCGGAGCCTTCGCGCTTCCGGTTTTGAGGTGATGCAAAACCCTTCCATCGGAGCACCCGCGCCATGATGTCCATCCACCCCGGCCAACTGGACCAATGGCTGGCTGCCGCACAGCAATCGTCACCAGAGCACAGCCCTGTGGTGCTGGACGTTCGCGAACCCTGGGAGTTGCAGACCGCTTCTGTGGCGCCGCAAGGCTTCGAGCTGATCCCCATGCCCATGCGCAGTGTGCCCGCCCGCTACCTCGAACTGGACCGCGACCGCCCGATTGCCTGCCTGTGCCATCACGGTGCCCGCAGTGCACAGGTGGTGCACTTCCTGATGCAGCAAGGATTCACCCAGGCCGTGAACATCCACGGAGGTATCAACGCCTGGTCGCACGAGCGCGACCCGGCGGTGCCAGTGTATTGATCCCAGGCCACAAGCGATACCCAAACGATCCAAGGAATGCCCATGAACGCCCACACCGCCAACCACCTCACCTTGCGGGCCCGTGCCCGCCTGTCGCCGGGACTCAAGCCCGCCGCAATGGCCGTGGCGGCCCTGGTTGCGCTGGGCGCCTTCACCTCGGCCCAGGCACAAAGCCTGGCCGACCTGTATCAGGCGGCTCGGCAGAACGACACCAGTCTCCAGGCCTCACAGGCCCAGCTCGACGCGGCCCAGGCCAAAGGCGAGCAAGCCAAGGCAGGGCTGCGCCCGCAGGCCGGCCTGGCGGCAGGCGTGAACTGGGCCAATGTGGATACCAGCATCTCGTCCAGTTCCACCGAAGCCAACAACCAGAACATTGGCGTCGTGGCGAGCCAGCCCCTGTACCGTCCAGTCAACCGCCTCACCGAAGAGCAGGGCCAGCTGGGGGTCGATATCGCCCGTGCCCAGCTCGATGCCGCTGAACAAGACCTGATTGTTCGCACCGCACAGGCCTACTTCGATGTGGTGGCCGCACAAGACACGCTCAGCTTTGTCCAGACCCAGAAAAAGGCCGTGGCCGAACAACTGGCCTCGGCCAAGCGCAACTTTGAGGTCGGCACGACCACCATCACAGACGCCCGGGAAGCCCAGGCCCGCTTCGATCTGGTCGACGCCCAGGAAATTGCGGCCAGCAACGATGTTCGCATCAAGAAACTGGCGCTGGACCAGCTCGTGGGCAAGACCAATGCCGACCCCAAGCCCCTCGCCAGCCAGCTGACCTTGCCCGAGGTGTCTCCCGCCAACGCGGAAGACTGGGTGACCCGCAGCTTGCGCGAACACCCCCTGGTGCGCCAGCTCGACAAAAAATTCGACATCGCCGAGCTCGAGGTCATGAAAGCGCAAGCCGGCCACAAGCCCACCGTGGATCTGGTGGGCCAGTACCAGATCACGCGCGCACCCAGCAGTTTCTATCCCGCAGCCGGCACCTTCCGAACCAACACCGCCAGTGTGGGTGTGCAACTCAACATGCCCCTGTTTGCCGGCTACGCGATCCAGAACCGCGTCAAGGAAACCCTGGCGCTGGTTGAGCAGACACGGGCCGAGCGCGAAACGGCCTTGCGCAGCCTGGTGCAAGGTGTTCGCACGGCGTTTTACGGCGTGCAGTCGGGGCAGATCCAGGTCAAGGCCCTGGAAGCCGCAGAAGCCTCCAGCCAAAGTGCGCTCGACGCCAACCAGCTGGGCTACCAGGTGGGCGTGCGCATCAACATCGATGTGCTCAATGCCCAAAGCCAGCTGTTCCAGACCAAGCGCGACCTCGCGCAGGCGCGTTACAACGTGCTGGTCGGCCAGTTGCGCCTGAAACAGGCCAGTGGTGTGCTCAAGCCCGAAGACCTGCAGCCGATCAACGCCTTGCTCGCGCCCTGACCCGGCCCCTCGGTCAAGGGACCCGGTGCTGCGCTAAACTGCGGGGCCGCGCGGTGTGGGCATATGGCCCCGCGCCGGCGGATTCCGAGAAGGGTTTTTCATGCAAGAAGCGGTCAATGTGCTGTGCATCAAGTGGGGCAAAAAATACGGCCCCGACTACGTCAACAAGCTGCACAACATGGTCCGGCGCCACCTGCACCGTCCCTTCCGTTTTGTCTGCCTGACCGATGACAGTGTCGGCATCGATCCGGCCATCGAAGTCAAACCCATTCCCATGGTGGGGTTTGACGAATTCGACCAGCGCAAGCCCTGGACCTTCGGCCACGGCTGGCTCAAGCTCACCAGCTTCGCAGAATCCCTCTACGACCTGAGCGGACGCACCCTCTTTCTGGACCTCGACATCGTCATTGTCGACAGCCTGGACCCGTTCTTCGAGCGGCCTGGCGAGTTTGTGGTGATCAAGGAGTGGGACAAGAAGGACGAGACCGGCAACACCTCGTGCTACGTCTACACGATCGGCGCCCATGCCGACGCACTCGAACACCTGAAAAACGACTACCCCGCCTCGGTCAGCGCCGTGCGCAACGAGCAAGAGTTCATCACGCAGTTCCTGGCCCGGCAAGGCAAGCTCAGCTACTGGCCCGATGCCTGGTGCCGCAGCTTCAAGCGCCATTGCCTGCAGCCCGGCCTCATGGGCTGGTTCAAGCCGCCCACCATCCCGGAAGGGGCCCGCATCATCGCCTTTCACGGCAAACCCAACCCGCCCGACGCCATCGCCGGCGTGAGCGGCAAGTGGTACCGCCGCGTCATGCCCACCCAGTGGGTCGCTGACCATTGGCGTTGAGCGCGCCTAGCTGGACCCACCGCGGCTACCGGCTGCTGCTGCGGTGCCTGAGCCGACCAGCGCTGGCCTGGCTGTGGTGGCGCGGCCGCAAAGACCCCGGCTACCGTGAAGGCCTGACGCAACGCCTGGGTCATATCGAGCCCACGCCGTCCTCGCAACACGGCGTCCTGATCCACGCCGCTTCCGTGGGCGAGGTTCAGGCCGCGGAAGCGCTGATCCGAGCGCTGCGCAACCATTGGCCGGATCACACGGTGACCGTCACCACCCAGACACCCACCGGCGCGCGCAAGCTCACCGCCCTGTTTGGCGATGCGCTGCAGCATTTCTATTTTCCGGTGGACACCCCCGGTGCCACTTCGCGTTTTCTGGACCGCTTGCAACCGGGTCTGGTGGTGTTGATCGAACGGGAAATCTGGCCGGAGTGGATGCTGCAATGCCGCGCACGCGCCATTCCCGTGGCCCTGGTGAATGCACGCTTGTCCGTCTCCTCCGCTTCGGGCTACCAACGGTGGCCAGGCCTCATGCAACCCGTTTGGGCGGGTCTGGCACTGGCCGCCGCCGCAGACGCACCCACGGCCGAACGTCTGCAGACCCTGGGCCTTACGGCCGAACGGCTGATGATCTCGGGCAACCTCAAATTCGACCAGGCTTTGCCCGCGAAGAGCGACCAGGAACTTTCAGCGCCAGGACCACACCGCACCACGGTGGTCGCCGGCAGCACGCACGAAGGCGAAGAGTCTGCATTGCTCGACGCCTGGCCAGCTTTCCTCACCCGGCATCCAGACGCCTTGCTGGTGCTGGTCCCGCGCCACCCCGAGCGCTTCGAGGCGGTTGCACAAACCATTGCGTCGCGCGGTCTGGCCATGGCCAGACGCAGCCGGGGCGAACAGCCCGGCCCCGACACCCACATCTGGCTCGGCGACACCATGGGCGAACTGGCCAACTGGTACGCCATGGCCCATGTGTGCTTCGTTGGCGGCACCCTGGTGCCCGTTGGCGGACACAACCCGCTGGAAGCGATGGCGCTGGGCAAACCTGTGGTCTTTGGCCCGCACACCCACAACGCCGAAGCGGTGTATGGTGCGGCCGAGCAGATCGGCGTGGGCCAGCGTGGGGAATCTGCATCTGCGCTGCTGGAAACGGCCGGTCAGTGGCTCTCCGACCCCCGTCGCCTGAAGGCAATGGGCGAGCAGGCAACGGCTTTTGTACACACCCAGCAGGGCAGCAGCGAGACCACCTTGCGCGCCCTGCAAGCATTGTGGAGCCCTTTGAACCCCAGGTTGCTGTCCGCCATTGCCGAGACAAAAAACGGGTCGACCACCATCTGGCGCGATCCCCGGTGGCTACCGGATGGCAGCGACACCCTCTTCGAGCCAGCCGCCTCGGGCACGACTGCGCTGGCCACCGGCAGCGGACGGGGCCAGGCACAACGACTGCAGATTCAAGGGCGCGACGTGGTGCTGCGGCACTACCGCCGCGGGGGTTTGATTGCCCGCTTCAATCCGGACCGCTACCGGCTCACGGCGGCCCGCAGCAGCCGTGCCATGCAGGAATTCAGCCTGTTGCGCGCCATGCGCGCTGAGGGCCTGCCGGTTCCGGCCCCGGTCGCATGCCGCCAGATCGTTCGAGGCCGCCATTATTCTGCGGACATCATCGTCGCCATGATTCCTGGAACCTGCAATGTGGTGCAACACCTGCTCTCCGGGGCCTTGAATTCGGAAGAATGGCATGCCATAGGCCAGGCGATTCGCCGACTGCACGACGCACAGGTCTATCACTCCGACCTGAACGCGCACAACATCCTGCTGGACACAGCGGGCAAGGCCTGGATCGTGGATTTCGACAAATGCGACCGACGCCGTGGTGATGACTGGAAAGTGCTCAATCTCCAGCGCCTGCAACGGTCGCTTCGCAAAGAGCTGGGCCGGCTCCCCGACTTCCACTGGCAAGAAAACGATTGGGCCGCGCTGCAAGCTGGCTACGATTCAGCCGACGTAGCCCCACCCTGAATATCCGGATTGCGCCGGGCAGGCGTCGCCGACGCCATCAACAAGGCCGTCATCATGATGAAAAAGTGGCTCTCTGTGGACAACCACAATGAGCTGTGGGTCATGTTGGACACCAGCATGATGGCGACAAAGCCCAGCAGCAAACCGCGGTGCACCAGCGACACGGCGAAAGCCCGTCTCACCAGGGTCCCGATGAACCAGAAGAAGAGACCAAGCCCGACCAGCCCGAGCTCGAAGTAAAACAGCAGAAACTGGTTGTGTGGGTGCGGACAGACCACTGCGCAGAA
This sequence comes from Hydrogenophaga sp., assembly GCA_041584075.1. Lineage (GTDB taxonomy): Bacteria > Pseudomonadota > Gammaproteobacteria > Burkholderiales > Burkholderiaceae_C > Hydrogenophaga. Next base: position 1,075 of record JBFHEQ010000070.1, on the reverse strand, counting down.
CTCGGGATCCTTGAAGTAGCTTTTTGCGAACACCGGGTAGGACGCCGTCCCGGCACCCAGCAAAGTCATCTTGGTCGAAGACGAGGTCATGAAACGCCAGGTTTCAATCCGTGCCCCAATAGACGTCACCGCCGATTTGCTGCTCGTGTGGGCCTCCTTGAGAGCCAGATCGGTGCGGTGCTGAAACTGCGGCGAGACCGCATAGACGACCAGCAGGAGCATGGCGGCCACCGTCACCGTGCACAGCGCCGACTTGATGCGCCCACCCAGTGCAGACAGGGCAAACACCAGCGCCGCAAAAAAAACGCCCAGGTACCCCGTGCGCCCTTGGGACAGCCCCAGAATGCTCACCGCCGACAACAGGCAAACCACCCACCAGAGCACGGCGCGCCCACGGGTCGGCGCTTTCAGCGCCCACATGGCAGACAGGCAGACGAACAGCGACATCATGATGCCCTGCGCAATGTGGTCCTTGAACACCGTGTGGTCTACACCAAAACCCTGGTTCCGGGTGCTCGACCATGGCAAGGTGGTCCAGACATTGAGCCACGTCGAGACCAGCGTGATCAGCATCGCCAGCGCAAAACCCTGCCAGCACCGCCGCCGCATGGCACCTTCACCCAACAAGCTGATGAACACAGGCAGGATCAGAAACTTGGCGTACTTCTTGAAATACCCCACGATCTCCGCTCCGCTCGCCGGCGACCAAGCCATGGCGACCACCACCAGCAGGGCCAGCAGCACGGCCGGCTTGACCACCGGGTTGCTCCAGGCCTGCCGGAAAAACGGCACCCAGGCCGCCCGCTTCATGCTCATCAGCCAAAACAGCACCGTCAGTGCCATCGCCACATTGGCCAGTGCCACCGAGACGGGGAATGCAAAAAAAAGCAGCACCAGCGAGCCCATAGCCGCCTGGCGAGGCCAGGAGCGGTAGTGGCAGGAAGTCGTTGGCCCGTGGGGCACCGATACAGCGGAATCCGTTGCAGACATCGGCTCACCCATGTGCGTTCCAGCGCCACAGCCCTTGCCAGCGACCGACCATGCGGGCCAGCAGTTTCGGTGAAAAAACAATGGC
>JBFHEQ010000069.1:0-10172 GCA_041584075.1 Hydrogenophaga sp. | reverse complement strand
CTTCATTGCTGGGGATGCTCGCAATGATCTCTGCCTTGTACAGCTCCCCCATCCCCTTGAAATAGGCCACCGCCTCGTCACGGGGCAACACCCGACGGACAACGGGCTCATCCTTGGCCGCGAGCTCGACCATGCGCTTTTCAATCGCAGCCAGGTCATCGGGCGTGAACGGGCGCTTGTACGCAAAATCGTAGAAGAAACCATGTTCAATGACAGGGCCGATCGTGACCTGGGCTTCGGGAAACAGCTCTTTGACGGCATAGGCCAGCAAATGGGCGGTGGAATGGCGAATCACCTCCAGCCCATCCGCATCCTTTGCCGTGATGATCGCAAGCGGCGAGTCCTCTGTGATCTGAAAGCTGGTATCCACGACCTTTTCACCGATCTTGCCGGCGAGCGCAGCCTTGGCAAGACCCGAACCAATGGAGGCCGCCACTTCGGCCACTGTGACGGGACCAGGAAATTCGCGCCGGGAGCCGTCTGGGAGGGTGATATGCAACATGAAAGTCCAGAAACAAAAAAGCGCGGCAAAAGCCGCGCTGGAGAAGGTCTAGTAAACGGGCAGGCGCGAACTGCTGGCCTCAAGCGGCCGAAAGGAACAACTCCGGAGTTCGCAACAACTTCACACGAATACCTCTTTGATATCTCAAGTCAACTTGGAACCCGAGATTTTTACACAGAATCGGCCGGCAACGGCTCAAAGGACCCCACCCGGGGTCGTCAATCAGCCGCACCACCCAGACTCAATGGCATTGCTGGAACAACCACTGCGGGATCAAACAGCCTTGACCACCACGATCCACGCAGTTCTGGACCGCGTGCTTGTCAGCCACTTCCTTGGATCCACTGCTGGCCACACCCCAGTTGCCTTTGTAATCAACCGCTATGGATCCACAGGTCCCGTGACCGGCGAATTCCAGCGCGACGATGCAACGATCTGCGCCCCCACAATCATCGAGCGCACGGCTGTTGGCTTCGGGTTGAGAGGTGTAGTTCACTCCGATGGCACCAAAACCATTCGCTGGCTGGACGGCGATCGCCCCTCTGGGCGTCGGATCGCTGCCGCTGCCTCCACCACCACAAGCACTCAACACGGCAGCCGCAGCAAACACGATTCCCAGTTTCCAGTTCTTCAGCACTTGGCGTTCTCCTTTTGATGACTGGCGCAGTTCAACAACCCACCTTTTTTGATTGTCACACGCCAAGCCCGAATTGAAACCATACGTTGTCTGAAATTGACCACAAAAAAACACCCTGGACCACAGTGTGTGCCAGGGTGTCTTTCGTCTAATGGACCGTAAGGCCCACGTTCGATGTCAGTGGAACTGCTCTTCTTCGGTCGAACCGGTCAGCGCTTTCACACTGGAAGAACCGCCCTGGATCACCGTGGTGACGTCATCGAAGTAACCTGCGCCAACTTCTTGCTGGTGCGACACAAAAGTGTAGCCCTGCTCACGTGCAGCGAATTCAGGCTCTTGCACCATCTCGGTGTAGTGCTTCATGCCTTCGCCCTGGGCATAGGCATTGGCGAACTTGAAGGTATTGAACCAGTTGATGTGGATACCGGCCAGCGTGATGAACTGGAACTTGTAGCCCAAAGCGGACAGGTCTTCCTGGAACGAAGCAATCTGCTTGTCGTTCAGGTTCTTTTTCCAGTTGAACGAAGGCGAGCAGTTGTAGCTGAGCAGCTTGCCAGGGCAGGCAGCGTGCACAGCCTGCGCAAACTCGCGAGCAAAGCCGATGTCTGGCACACCCGTTTCACACCAGACGAGGTCGGCGTAAGGCGCATAAGCCACGCCACGGCTGATGGACTGCTCCAGACCGTTCTTGACACGATAGAAGCCTTCTTGCGTGCGCTCGCCGGTCAAGAATGGCTTGTCGTTGGCGTCGTGATCGCTGGTGATCAGGTTGGCGGCCTCCGCATCGGTACGGGCCAGCACAATGGTGGACACACCCATCACGTCAGCAGCGAAACGCGCAGCGATCAGCTTCTCACAAGCTTCTTGCGTGGGCACCAGCACCTTGCCACCCATGTGGCCGCACTTCTTCACCGCAGCCAGCTGGTCTTCGAAGTGCACACCAGCAGCACCGGCTGCGATCATGTTCTTCATCAGCTCGAAGGCATTCAACACACCACCAAAACCCGCTTCTGCATCGGCCACGATGGGCAGGAAGTAGTCAATGAACTCTTTAGAGCCTGGCTCGACACCACGACCCCACTGGATTTCATCGGCACGTTTGAACGTGTTGTTGATGCGGCGAACCATGGTGGGCACCGAGTCGTAGGCGTACAACGACTGGTCGGGATACATGGTTTCGCTGGTGTTGCCATCGGCGGCGACCTGCCAGCCCGACAGGTACACGGCCTCCAGACCGGCTTTGGCTTGCTGCATCGCCTGGCCAGCACTGATCGCACCAAAGGCGTTCACGTAGCCCTTTTTGGCGCTGCCGTTGATCTTGTCCCACAGCTTTTCTGCACCGCGCTTGGCCAACGTGTGCTCGATGTTCATGCTGCCACGCAGGCGCACGACGTCAGCAGCGGTGTAGCCGCGTTTCACGCCCTTCCAGCGGGGATTGGTGGCCCAGTCTTTTTCCAGGGCTTCGATTTGCTGCTGGCGGCTCAGTTGTTCGTTGAGGGATTGAGGCATTTTTGAGACTCTCCATGAAGTGGGTGAAAAAGAAGCGGCAACCTGCTGGTGAAGTGCCGACGAAACAAGTTTAAGTCTTATAGAAGAGTTTAGGAAGCTCTTATGTCTTATATAAGACAAAAAATTTTCCCATTCAAATCAACACTCAAACCACAACATTTCTCTATATGAAATACATTTTCCTGCATTGAGAAAATTTGCGGCAGCGCACCATCGCAGCTTTTCGCACTATACACAGCGAAATCCATAATATGAAAACAAATCGAATGAGGTCACGAACGACCCCTTGTGCAGGGCACGCTCACCGCTTCAGGCATCATTCCCGCCCATATGCCTCATTCGTCATTCACCCCCAGGCCCTGGCAAGCGTACCTTTGCCTGGCACTCAGCATGTCCCTGGTCGGCAGTTATGTCGCGCTGTCCAAGCCGCTGGTCGTGGTATTTCCAGTGTTCCTGCTGGCCTGGCTTCGATTTGGCATCGGCGGCATGGCCATGTGGCGCTGGTTGCGCAAGCCGCCAAACGAACCTGCGATGTCCCGACGCACAAAGGGCCTGGTGTTTCTCGAATCCTTCCTGGGCAATTTCCTGTTCTCCATCTGCATGCTGTTTGGTGTGAGCCTCACAACGGCGGTGGCCGCTGGCGTGGTGATGTCATCAATCCCAGCCGTTGTGGCCATTCTCAGCCGCGTGTTTCTCAAAGAAAGCATCGGGATGCGCACCATGGGTGCCATTGCCTGCGCAGCCGTCGGGATCGGCTTGTTCTCGGTGCAAAAGCCAGAAGGATCGGGACTGGCCAATGCCGAGGCCAGCTTCGCTGGCGTGCCGCTTTCGGTCTGGGGCAACTTGCTGGTCTTCGCAGCGGTGGTGTGTGAAGCTTCGTATGTGGTGATCGGAAAGCTGCTCACCGAAGGCCTCGGTCCCAAGCGCATTTCAGCCATGATCAACCTGTGGGGCTTTGTGCTGGTCACCCCCATGGGCGTGTGGGCCGCGTGGCACTTTGATTTTTCGGCGGTCGCCCTCAACACCTGGGCCCTGCTGGTCTTCTACGGTCTCGCGGCCAGCGTGTGGACGGTCTGGCTCTGGATGACCGGACTGAAGGTCGTACCGGCCTCTCGCGCAGGGGTCTTCACCGTGATGTTGCCCTTGAGCGCGGCGGCCATTGGTGTGCTTTTCATGGGTGAACACCTCAGTGCCATGCAAATGCTCGCATTCGGCATCGCCTTGCTGGGACTGGTACTGGCGACACTGCCAAGCCGAAAAACTGTACGGGTGGGCAATCCGCTGTGAATCAGCTTTAAAGGCAAAACAGCCCTGTCGGGTTGGTCAATCCCATCCAGAGCGCCCAACCCGATGTCGCCGCCAAGGCCAGGCCCGCCAGCCTGATCGCCCAGGAACCCGAGGCGGCACCGCGCAGGCGCAGCAGCAACCAGGGCGCGGCAGTCAGTGAAACCGACGTGCCGATGCAAAACAGCGCCATGATCACAGCACCTTCCCAGGCATTGGCCGACAGTGACGCCACCAGCAGCGCCGAATACAGCAGGCCACAGGGCATCAAAGCCCAGGCCACGCCCAGGATGAAGGGTGCCTTCCCGCCCAATCGAGTCAGTGCTGGCCGGGCCTTGCGCCACACGCCCTGGCCCAACGTCTCGATCCAGGCAGGCTGGCGTGCACGCCAGATCAGGGCCAGCCCCAGTAAAAACGCTGCGGCGTGGAACATGGTCCACAAGGGACGGATCGTGATCGTTTGCGTACCCAGCAAAGCCAGTCCTTGCACCGTACCGGCAGCAAAGGCACCGAGCAGGGCGTAGCCGACCATCCGGCTCAGTTGAAACGACCACAGAGCGCTTGTGCTACGCGCTCCCGCAGCGCGGCCGATGCCGGCACAGGCCGCACCACACATGGCCACACAATGGGGCCCGCCAACCAAGCCCATGAACAAGGCCGTCGCGGCCATCGAAGTCTGCATGTCCCGACTCTACCGGCAACGCCAAGGCAGTGACATCCGAACCCGCAATACCACTTCAGATGATCTTGGAGAAACGAGCCCGGTCGAGGTCGACCTGAAGGTTCTTGTCGAACACCATGGCGATGGCACGCACCAGATACCAGCCAGCTGCCGTGACCTGCAAGCTGCGGTCATGGATCTCGACCAGGCCATGTGCCTGCATGTCAACCAGCAGTTCAAGCTCGCGCGCAAAATACGTCTTGACGTCGATGAGGTGTCCCAGCTCAATGGATTCAAAATCAAGTACCCCCTGGCACATGATGGACATGATCACGGCGCGGCGCAGCAGGTCGTCACGCGACAAGGCCAGACCACGCACAACGGGCAATCGCCCCTGATTGAGGGCATCGTAATACTCGTCCAGCGTTTTGGCGTTCTGGCTGTAGGTGGCACCGATGCGGCCAATGGCCGATACGCCCAAAGCAATCAGGTCACAATCCGGCTGCGTGCTGTAGCCCTGGAAGTTGCGATGCAGGCGCCCTTGGCGTTTGGCCACAGCCAGAGCGTCAGAAGGCAGTGCAAAGTGGTCCATGCCGACGTACACGTACCCGCCTTCGCTGAGCGCGTCTAGCGAAGCAGACAACATCGACAGCTTGTCACCCGGGCTGGGGAGCTCCGCAGCCACGATGCGCCGCTGTGGCTTGAACCGGGTTGGCAAATGCGCATAGGCGTACAACGCGATGCGATCAGGACGCAGCTCGTTGACCTGGGCCAGCGTGCGCGCAAATGATTCAGGGGTTTGCAATGGCAAACCGTAGATCAAATCCACATTGATCGATTCGAACCCAATCTTTCGCGCTGCGGCAACCAGCGAAAAAACCTGCTCGGCGGGCTGCACACGGTGTACAGCCTTTTGAACGGCTGGATCAAAGTCCTGCACGCCGAAGCTGAGGCGGTTGAATCCGAGACGGGCCAAGGTTTGCAGGCGCTGGTCGGTCACGGTTCGGGGATCAACTTCCACCGAGTATTCGCCACCCGGAACCAAGGTGAAATTGCGGCGGATCATGGTCATCAGGTCTTCCAGCTCTTCGTCGGAGAGGAAGGTCGGCGTACCGCCACCCAGATGCAACTGAGAAACGTTGTGCCCCTTGCCGAAATGCTGAACCTGCAACTCCACCTCGCGGGACAGGTAGCGCAGGTATTCGGCCGCACGCTCGTGGTGTTTGGTGATGACCTTGTTGCACGCGCAGTAATAACAAACCGATTCGCAGAATGGGATGTGCACGTAGAGGCTCAATGGCAGCGCCATGGACCCCGCACGACGTTGTTCCAACGCCTGGATGTAGTCCGCCTCGCCAAAGGCTTCGATGAACCGATCGGCCGTGGGGTAAGAGGTGTAACGGGGACCGGGGATGTCGAACCGCTTGAGCAATTCGTCGGGGATCGTGTGGCTCACTGACTTTTCTCCAAAACTGAAGATTGAATGTGCCTCAAGGCACCGTTTCACCCCTTGATCTTGATCAAACCCTTGCTTTTCCTGCCCAGCCACCCACAAAGAAAAGTCCGGTGTTTCCCCATGTTTCTGGCCCGACCCCCGGTCGTTGCGGTAAAGTCTCGGGGGATTACCCGGGGAAAATATGGACGCTCAAAGCATCAAAGTCGCCTGTTCAAGCTGCAATCTGCGCGAGCTTTGCTTGCCGATGGGCCTGAACCCGGACGAAATGGACAAGCTGGACAACGTCATTTCGTCGCGACGCCGCATCAAACGTGGGACGGCTCTCTTCAGCACTGGCGACAAATTCACATCGCTGTACGCTGTGCGATCGGGCTTCTTCAAGACCTGCGTGACCACCGCAGATGGCCGTGATCAAGTGACGGGTTTTCAGATGACGGGAGAGATCATCGGCCTGGACGGGATTGTGAGCGACCACCACTCCTGCGATGCCGTTGCCCTCGAAGATGCCGAGGTGTGCGTGATGCCGTTTGATCAGGTGGAGGAGCTTTCAAGAGAGTTCACCACGCTGCAACACCATGTGCACAAGATCATGAGCCGTGAAATCGTGCGCGACCACAGCGTGATGTTGCTGCTGGGCAGCATGCGCGCCGAAGAACGCCTGGCGGCTTTCTTGCTGAACCTCGTGCAGCGCCTGCATGCGCGGGGTTTTTCACAGTCTGAGCTCATCCTGCGCATGACACGTGAAGAGATCGGCAGTTACCTCGGGATGAAGCTGGAGACCGTGAGCCGCACCTTCTCCAAGTTCGTCGAAGAAGGCATCATCGAGGTCAAGCAGCGCTACGTTCACATCAAGAACACCGACGGTTTGCGACGCATCGTCAATCCACAGAGCTGCGACTGATTCACCCCGACACTGTTGGTCCCCAAACCAAAAGCCCCTTGCAGCGGCCTGCTGCAAGGGGCTTTTTCCCAGGTTTGTCCCGGTTCAGTTGCACGACCCGTTCTTCGAGCACTCTCTCGGACGGTCCTGCTCGGACACGGGGCAACGGTTGATCTCAAATGGCGATAACGTCAGCAGCGTCGTCAGCCCACTCGACAACATGGTCGCACCCCAAAACACAAAAAAAGTCAGGGTGTAAACCGCTTCCCTGGAAAGATCCAGACCTTGCCCGTGCCAATGCAACTCGGCGGGATCCACAAAAGCGAAGACCAGCATCTCCAGCAAAGCGGCTATCAGAAAAGCTGGCCAGGCAATCCACATCCAACGTTGCACTTTCATTCCTCAATCTCCTTGTCGCCCGGACAGTCGGTTCATACCCCGGAGTGCTCAGCGCTCTGCAGGGGCCTCGGCGGTGGTGGCATGGTTGCGTGCCTGATGCGCTGGCATCAGTTGAAACAGGGCCGCATCGCGCGCCTTGCCCTGCAGGGCCTGAGCGGCTTTGAGGTCCCGTTCGTAGTCGGCCTTGTTCAACACGGGATCGGCACCGTTGACTGCGATGACAGCGGTCACGATGGCCGCGACCACCACCACCAGAGGCCCCCCGACCACCAGCCACATGTGGGGCACACGCCACCAGGCAATGGGGGCCTCGGGTGATTCAGATAAAGCGGCAATGGGGGTCATGGTGTTCTCCAGGAAAATTGGGCAAGCTCAACGCGGGACAAGGAAGGCGGCCTTCTCAGAGACCTGCGAAACGTCTTCGCCTGTGGACCGTATGTCGAAATGGATGGTGTGAGAGCCCGATTCGGCCGAATTGGGAGGGATCTGGACACGCAACACCGCGGAGCGCACTTCGGTGGGCAAGACCTCGATTTCAGCTTCGGAGGCGATAGCGATGCCAGTCAACCCAGACACGCTGATCACGTACTTCTGCGGTTGCTCGGTCGCGTTCATCACCTGCAAACGAAACACGTTCTCGATTCGACCCTGTTCAACCATGCGAGCCAGAGCGCCGCGATCACGGATCACATCCACCTTCAAAGGGGTTCGCATGAAGAGGCTCACCGCCACAGCCAAGGTGATGGCCATCAGGATACCGCTGTACACCAGCACCCGGGGCCGCAAACCCCGGCGAACCATCTGGGCAGTGCTCCAGCCATTGGCCATGCCGTTCTGGGTGGAGTACTTGATCAAGCCCCTGGCATAGCCCACCTTGTCCATCACTTCATCACACACATCGATACAGGCGCCACAACCGATGCACTCATATTGAAGTCCCTTTCGGATATCGATACCCGTCGGGCACACCTGCACACACAAGGTGCAGTCCACGCAGGAGCCCAGGTTCAAGGCTTTCGGGTCGGCCTTTTTGGAACGCGGACCTCTTGGCTCACCACGCTTCTCGTCGTAGGTGACGATCATGGTGTCCTTGTCGAACATGGCGCTCTGGAAACGGGCATAGGGGCACATGTACTTGCAGACCTGCTCGCGCATGAAGCCGGCATTGCCATAGGTGGCAAAACCGTAGAAGAACACCCAGAAAATCTGCCATGGGCCCAACGAAGCTGCGAGCGACAACAACGCGAGCTCGCGGATGGGCGTGAAATAGCCTACAAACGTGAAGCCTGTCCACAAGGCGAACAGGATCCACAGGCCATGCTTCAGCCATTTTTTTCCCAGCTTCTGAGCGGAGAAAGGTGCGTTGTCCAGACGCATGCGAGCGGAGCGGTCCCCCTCCACCTTTTTCTCTATCCAGAGAAAAATCTCGGTGTAAACCGTTTGCGGGCAGGCATAACCACACCACAGGCGCCCGGCCACGGCCGTGAACAAAAACAGTGCCAGCGCCGAAATGACCAGCAGACCTGTCAGGTAGATGAAGTCCTGCGGGTAGAGGACGAGGCCAAAAATGAAAAAACGGCGCGCTTCCAGATCAAACAGGACCGCTTGGCGGGCATTCCACTCCAGCCAGGGCAACCCATAAAACACGATCTGCGTGATCCAGACCGTGACCCAGCGCCAGTTGGAAAAAAGCCCTTTGACGGCGCGTGGGTAAATCTTCTTGCTGGAAGCATACAGCGACACCATCACATCGTCATCGGGCGGAATGCCCTTTGGCGTGTCGCTGGGTGTGTTGCTGACCGGCGCAAGAGAGCTGGAGGCAGCGTCTGGCGTAGTAGAGCTCACGGAATCCCTGACTTGATAAACAGAACGAGGCCCAAAAGGACCTCGTTAAAACACACTCAATTGCCTGCAGCGGGCTTGTTGGACATGCCCCAGACATAAGACGCCAGCACATTGATCTGGCTTTCGTTCAGCAAGGCAGCCTGGGCAGGCATGGCATTGTTGAATCCCACATTGACGGCCTTGATGATGGCATCTTCACCCCATCCGTGCAGCCACACGCCGTCGGTCAAATTGGGCGCGCCGATGGCCGCCATGCCTTTGCCGTCCTGGCCGTGACAGGCTGCACAAGCAGCGAACTTCACCTTGCCTTGCGAAGCGCGCACACTGTCGTGCGGACTGCCAGACAGGCTCAGCACGTAGTTGGCCACGTTGCGCACGTCCTCAGCGTCACCGACGGCTGCGGCCATCGGCGGCATCACGCCGGTTCGGCCTTGTGCGATGGTGGTTTTGATGTAGTCGTGATCACCAGACCCCAGCCAGTCACCGTCGGTCAGGTTGGGAAAGGTCTTGGCACCGCGGGCATCAGAGCCGTGGCACTGAGCGCAGTAGTTCATGAACAGGCGCTCACCGATGGCCATGGCCTGGGCGTCGCCAACCATTTGTTCGGGAGGCATGCCATTGAACTTGGCATAAAGCGGCGCAATCGCCTCTTCAACCTTTTTCACTTCTGCCGTGTGCTGGCCCACCGAAGTCCAACCCAGAACGCCTTTGAACTTGCCAAAGGTGGGGTACAGGGCCCCGTACAGGAAGGCAAAAATCACCGTGATGATGAACAGGTAGACCCACCACCGCGGCAGGGGATTGTTCATCTCGCGCAGATCACCGTCCCAGACGTGGCCCGTGGTGTTGTCGGAAGCTGGGTTGACTTTGGTGGTCCCGCTGATCCAGAGCAAAACCAGGCAGGCAATGATGCTCAGAATGGTCAGCCCGGCCACATAGATGTTCCAGAATTCGCTCGTAAAGTCGCTCATGATGTTTCTCTCGTTTTCGCTGGAGCGT
>JBFHEQ010000068.1:0-10279 GCA_041584075.1 Hydrogenophaga sp. | reverse complement strand
TCAGCAAGCACCAGCATGTCACAACCCAAACCCACCGATTTTCGTCCTCAACTGGATCAACACCGCGTTTTCAGTGTCCTTGCGCCAGCAGCGCGGGACCGGCTGGCCGGTGCGCTGGACCTGCGCACGCTGCGAACAGGCGAGCGCTTTGCGATCGGTGTGGATTTCAAGCTGTCGTTGTTCTGGCTGCTGGAAGGGTCCGTCGACTTGCTGGACGCCGATGGACAGCCACTGGTCACCCTGCAAGCGGGCGACCTCTTCGGGCTCGACCAGGCGGAGCACTTGCTGATCAGCGCCGCGCAGGCGACCAGCCCTGCGCGCGTCGCGCAGTGGCCTCTGAGCGACATTCAGGCACTGTCCCTGGACCATCCGGCCATCACCTGCTTCCTGCCGCCGTTTGCGGCAGCCGCGAGCGAGCCGACATCACAGCCGGGGGCCAGCGGCAGCGACCCAGCACTCAACCTGATGACCACACCGGTGCGATCGCTGATCAAGCGGTCCCCCATCACGCTGACGCCACAGACCTCCATCCGCGAAGCGGCCGTCTTGATGCGGGAGCAGCGCGTGTCTTCCGTCCTGATCGAGCAGGACCAGCGCCTCTTCGGCCTGGTCACCGACCGCGATCTGCGCAACCGTGTCGTCGCCGCCGGCATGGACACCGGGCGGTCCATCATGGACATCGCCACCCTCGCGCCCTTGACCATGGACGTGGAAAACCCCGCGTTTGAAGCCTTGCTGTTGATGGCGCGGCACAACATCCACCACGTCCCGGTGCTCGACGGGCAGCGCATCGCCGGCATGATCACCGCCACCGACATCACCGAACGTCACAGCACCTCCGCGGTGTACCTGGCGGGTGAAGTCTACAAACAGAGCACGGTCGAAGGCTTGCAGACAGCGGCCGCGAGCATCAAGCGACTGCAGCAAAGCCTGGCTTCCGCACAGGCCTCGGCTTACAGCACCGGCCACATCATCACCGCCATCACCGATGCCATCACCAGCCGCCTGCTGCAGCTCGGTGAAGCCCAGCTGGGACCGCCCCCCATCGACTACGTCTGGGTGGCCGCCGGCTCTCAGGCCCGCAGCGAGCAGACAGCCAAGTCGGACCAGGACAATTGCATGGTGCTTGACGACAGCTACAACGAGGCCGAGCACGGTGCCTATTTCAAGGCGCTCGCCACCTTTGTCTGTGATGGTCTGGACGCCTGCGGCTACATCTATTGCCCCGGCGAGATGATGGCCATGACCGACACCTGGCGCCAGCCCAAACACAAATGGGCCGAGTACTTTGCGCGCTGGACAGGGCAGCCGGACCCCAAGTCGCTGATGCTGACCTGTGTGTTCTTCGATCTGCGGACCATTTACGGCAGCGCGGCGCTCCTCGACAATTTGCGCGGCGACGTGCTGCAGCGCACCAAGGGCAACTCGATCTTCCTGGCCTACATGGTGGGCAACGCCCTGCACCACCAGCCGCCACTGGGCATGTTCAAAGGCATTTCCACCATCCGCAGCGGTGAGCACAAAGGCAAGCTGGACCTGAAGCACACGGGCATCGTGCCCATCGTGGACCTGGCCCGCGTCTACGCCCTGGCCGGCGGTCACGACGCGGTCAACACCCACGACCGCCTGCTTGCGTCGTCCGCCGGAGGGGCCATCAGCGAACAAAGCTCACGCGACCTGCGCGACGCGCTGGAGTACCTGGCCTTCACCCGCATCCAGCACCAGGCGCGCCAGATCGCCGCGGGCCAGCCCCCCGACAACTTCATGAGTCCCAACGACATCTCCAACTTCGAACGCGCGCAGTTGAAAGACGCCTTCAATGTGGTGCAGGAGTTGCAGAACGTGCTGGGGCAACGCTACCAGGCCGGACGCTTTTGACCCCCCCGCGCCGCCTGCGGCGTCCCCCCCCCAGGGGGCGGCACTGGCGGCCCGGCAAAGCCGGTTCCACGGTGCCCTGGGAGGACTCCCCTTCGCACCATCGTCACATCATTGTCCGGCGCGGTGTGGATTGTTTCAGGATGCCGCCGGTCCGGCTCTGCCGGTCGGCCAGCATCGCCCCCTGAGGGGGTCGCGCGCAGCGCGGCAGGGGTGAGCCATCCTGCGGCGCGGGGGGTCAATATTTCAACCGGGCATAGTACGTCTTCTGCGCGGCCTCCCTCGCCTGGCCCAGTGTGTGGATGCCTTTTTCGGCCAGGAGCGGGATCAGCTTCACGAACACCTCGGCCGTGACCATGGCGTCCCCGAGCGCGGTGTGGCGGCCGACGATGGTGACGTTGAAGCGTTCGGCCACAGCTTCCAGGCGGTGTGAATCCTGGTTGGGGTGCACCACGGCCGACAGCAACAGGGTATCGAGCACGGCGTGGTCAAACACTTTGCCCGTCTGCTGCTCTTTCAACTGCAGGAAGCGCATGTCAAACGCGGCGTTGTGCGCCACCAGCACGGTGTCCTGCGCGAAGGCATGGAAGGCCGGCAGGACTTCGTCGATGGTGGGCTGACCCTGCACCATCTCGGGGGAAATGCCGTGGATGGGGATGGTGGCTGCGGGAATCGACCGGCGGGGATCCACCAGCTGCTCGAAGCACTCTTGCCGCAACAGCTTGTTGTTGACCACGCGCGCCGCACCGATCTGGATGATTTCATCCCCCTGTGAAGGGTTGAGCCCGGTGGTCTCGGTGTCGAACACGGTGTAGCTGAGTTCGTTGAGTGGCCGGTCGTCCAGGGCATGGGTCTGCTCGGTGGTCTTGAACAGGTCGAAGTCGTAGTACTCGGGCCGGCTGTCGCCGGGCTGCAGTGTGGCGGCGGCGGTTTCGGCCTGGTCCCTGGGGTTGGCCAGCGGCAGCAGCATGCGGAAAAACGCCTGATGGCGCACCCGCTCTCGCTCGAACCAGAAAGCACCACCATGGCGCTCCACCACGTCGCGCACCGTGAGCCGGGTGGTGTCAGTGCCGACCTTGATCGGATCCATCTCCCAGCTCATGACGGTCTCGGTGCTGATGGCCTGGCCGGTCCAGATCAGGTCCAGCTGGGCCCTGCCTTTGCTGCCCTCGGCCAGACTCAGGCGGAGCTGCACGAACCGCACCGAAAACTCGTCGGCCAAACGTGCGGTGAGGTAACTGAGCGCCTGCAACAGGGAAAAGCTCTCGACCCTGAGCCAGAGGCTGCCATCCACCTCCAGCGGCGACGCCGGCACCCGCGTCGTGGACTCGATGCGCTTGGTGGCTGCGTTGACCAGATCAGCGCCCAGCATGTCCTCCAGCGGCCAGCGCGAGCTCGATGTCGTCACCGATTCGGCCTCCAGCGCGGCGATGCGCTGACTCAGCGAGCGTGTTTCATCCCGCACCACACCCATGAAACGTTCCCGCATCGCGGGCTCGATGTCCGGAAAATCCAGCATGTCGATGGCGGCCTGCATGTTGGCCAGCGCCGATCGGCTGCCCTCGGTCAGGGTGAGCAGAACCTGGTCTTTCGCCGATTGCACGTCGAATTCTTTGGTGATGTTCTCCAGCATGAGCACAAAGCCGGTGAGTTCGCGCTCGGCCTCGGAGCCCGGTTCCACCGTCGCGCGCACCGGTGCCATCTGCACCCGCAGCAACTGACCCGAAGGGGTGCTGGTCACGAACTGGGCCGATGGCTGTGCGGCACCCCGCTGCAAGCGTTGGCGGATGTTGTCCAGGGCATGGGCCACCAGCTTCTGGTCAAAAACGCTGTAGATTGACCGCCCGAGTCCGATGAGCTCGGCGCCCCCAGCCACACCCGGTGCCTGTGACAAGGCCCGGAATTGCATGCGCGCCCGGTTGTTGTAGAGCAGGACGCGACCGTCCAGATTGCACACCACGACACTTTGCGTGAGCTCCGACATCAGGGCGGCCAGACGCGATTTTTCCTGGGCGATCCCTTGAGCCGCCTCAGCAACGCGGCTGTCCATTTCCCCCCGCAGCGCTTCGCGCTGGCCCACCAGCTGATTGAACAGCCCCGCCAGCACCTGCGTTTCCACATTGCCTTTGAGCGGCAGGTTGCGCACCACATCGGTCTTGAGCAACACCTGGGCTTCCTCGGCCAGTTGCACCGAAGGCGTGACCCAATGGTCAAACCAGCGCTTGAGCGCCCAGGCAATCGTGGCCATGCCCGCGCCCCAGGTCAGCAGCAGCAAGACCGACTGTTCGCCCACCAGGCGCCACACGGTGGCCCGTCCTTCATCGTCCAGCGTCGAGCCCACCAGGCCGATGGTGGCACCCAGCCAGGCCACAGACACCAGACCCGCGATCCCGAGCAGCCACCAGAGGCGCCGATCGGTTTTCTTCTGGCCACTCATGGCTGGCCACTCAGCAGACTCTGCACTTTTTGCACCAGCTCCTTGGTGGAAAAAGGTTTGGTCATGTAGGCATTGGCGCCCAGGGCCATGCCTTTGGCGATATCGGTGTCACGACCTTTGGCGGTCAGCATCAGGATGAGCGTGTCGCGCATGGCTTCGCTGTTGCGCACTTCGTGGCACACATCAAACCCGGTCTTGATGGGCATCATCACATCCAGCAGCACCAGATCGGGCTTGTCGCGCGCGATGGCGTCCAGGGCTTCTTGGCCGTCACGCGCCAGGATCACGTCATAACCTTCGCGCTTCATCAGAAATTCCAGCGAAATCAGGATGTTGGGCTCGTCGTCGGCGATCAACAGTTTGTGGGTTGTCATCGTTCTGTTCTCCTTGAATGGTGTTCTGCGGCTTCAGGCGCCGGTTGGGGGCGGTCGGCTGAGCGGTGGGGAATCAGGAAGCCGAAGCAAGCGCCCTCACCCGGTGAAGTTCGCAACCACATGCGCCCGTCGAAATGCTCCACGATCTGGCGGCTGATCGGCAGCCCCAGACCGGTGCCACCCGGCCGGTAGTGTGCATCGCCCGACACCTGGTGGAACTTCTCAAACACCCCCTCAGCCTGCTCGGGCGCGAGACCTGGCCCGTTGTCCTGCACCTCCAGCGCCACACCCTCCGGTGCATCGCTGACCGACAGCGTCACCTGTCCCTTCCCGCGAGGCGCGTACTTGAGCGCATTGGACAGCAGGTTGAGCACCACTTGCATCAACCGGTCGGCATCGGCCCAGACGGTCGGCTCGTGTGCGTGCAGATGCACCGACAGGGTCACACCCGCTTCACGGTAGTTTTCTCGCATGCTCTCGGACGCCTGTTGTGCGACCACCTGCAGGTCCACGTTTTCATCGTGCCATTCGGCGTGGCCGGCTTCGATTTTTGCCAAATCGAGCACCTGGTTGACCAAACGCGTCAGGCGCTCGGTTTCACCCACGATGATGTCGAGAAACTGCTGGCGCTGCTCCGGCGCCATCTCCATATCGTCGCGCATCAACTCCGACAAGGCCCTGATGGATGTCAAGGGCGTGCGCAGTTCGTGGGTCACCGACGACATGAAGTCGTCTTTCATGTGATCCAGGCTCTGCAGTTGCTGATTGGCTTCACGCAACTCGGATGTGGCTCGTTCCAGCGATTGCGATTTTTCTTCAAGGGCCCTGGAATAGGCCCGCAATTGCGACGCCTCGTCCAGAATCCGCATCACGTCGCCCAGGCTCAGGGCTTCTTCCTCCACCACCGAAGCCACCATCACCCGCGCTGACGCACTGCCAATCGCTCCGGCCAGTTGTGTCTCCACGAACTGCACCAGTTGGGCATCGGGCGGTATGTCCTCGACGCGGCTCAGACCTTGTCGCTGCGCGTAGCCCAGAAACAGGCGCTGAGACACGTCGGCACCCAGAAACCGGGCCACGAGCGGCATCAGCGCCGACACCCGGGCGGTGCCTTGCCAGAACACAGGCGTCGCATGGCTCTTGCGCTGGAAAACGTCCACGAACAAAAGCGCCTGACTGGCTTCCGCTGCAGAGGGCGAGCGCCACAGGGAGACGCCCACATACGCGGTGACATTGCCCAGCAGGCTCCAGAACAACGAGTGGGTCAGGTTGTCAAGGCCGCTCAAACCCAGAAAAGTCTCGGGTTTGAGCAAGGCCACACCCCACAGACCCTCGCGGAGGAACGCGTCGGGCAACCAGCCCGATTTGGCCAGCGAGGGCAGCATCAGCGTGTAGGCCCAAAGCACAAAACCCAGCGTCAACCCCACCAATGCGCCTCGACGCGTCCCGCCTCGCCAGTAAATTCCTCCCAGCAATGCCGGTGCAAACTGGGCGACTGCGGCAAAACTGATCAAGCCGATGCTCACCAGGGCGTAAGCCTCACCGGCGAAGTGGAAGTACGCGTACCCCAACAGCAGAATACCCAGGATCGCTGCACGCCGAATACCCAGCAACCAGCCCACCAGGTTTTCCCGCTCGGCCGGCAGGCCGCCCTTGAACCGCAACAACAAAGGCATCACCAGATCGTTGCAGACCATGGTGGACACGGCGATGGTCTCGACGATCACCATGCCTGTGGCCGCCGACAGGCCTCCGACAAAGGCAAACAGCGTCAACACCGTTTGTCCCTGCGACAAGGGGATGGACAAAATGAAGGTCTCCGGATCCAGCGTGCCCGTTCCAAACAACAGCAGGCCACCCATGGCAATGGGCAGAACGAACACATTGATGAGCAGCAGGTAGAGTGGAAAGACCCAGACCGCACGCTTCAGGTGCTGCTCATCAACGTTCTCCACCACCATGACCTGAAACTGCCTGGGCAACAGGATCACGGACAACATGGCCAGCAGGGTGAGGCCCGTCCACTGGGCATAGGCAAAAGGCTGTCCCTGGTCGAACTGCAGCAACACCCGCAGGGAGTCCACCGCCCTGACCTGCTCAAACAGGGCCGATGGACTGGCAAAAAGGCCAAAGGCCACAA
Organism: Hydrogenophaga sp.; assembly: GCA_041584075.1. Taxonomy (GTDB): domain Bacteria; phylum Pseudomonadota; class Gammaproteobacteria; order Burkholderiales; family Burkholderiaceae_C; genus Hydrogenophaga. The sequence continues at coordinate 3,453 of JBFHEQ010000068.1, read as the reverse complement.
AAACCCCGACCGCCAGAAATGCCAGCAGCTTGACCAGCGATTCAAAAGCGATTGCCGCCACCATGCCCTCATGCCGCTCGGTGCTGTCCAGATGCCGGGCGCCAAACACCATGGTGAAGCCGGCCAGTGCTATCGCCAGGTAGAGCGTGCCCTCGCGCCACCATTCGGCGACACGGGGCGACGGCTCCCCGAGCGGCGAAGTCAAGACCGCATACCCACTGGCCACGGCTTTCAGCTGCAAGGCGATGTACGGCACGATGCCCACGACGGTGATCAAGGTCACCAGACCAGCCAGCATCGGGCTCTTGCCATACCGGCTGGCGATGAAATCGGCGATGGAGGTGATGCGGTAGGTCTTGGCGATGCGGATCATCTTGCGCACCACCAGCCACGCCAGCGTCATCGCCAGCATGGGCCCCAGGTAGATGGGCAGGAACCAGACACCCGACTGGGCCGCACGGCCCACGCTGCCAAAGTAGGTCCATGCCGTGCAATACACCGCCATGGACAGGGCATACACCCAGGCATTGCCGATCACCGACCGCCCCGCCGCAGCCCGACGGTCACCCCAGCTCGCCACCGCAAACAGCAGTGCCAGGTACAGCACCGAGATGAAGAGGACCAGGGCGGGCGAGATCATCGTGGCCCGTTCACCAGGGTGTCCGCTGCCCCTGTTTCACGCTCCACCACCCACGCCAGCACCGCAATCAGGATCGCCCAGATCACAAACAGCGCGGTTGGAAACAACGGCAAACCCAACAGCTCGACGTCATGGTCCCACAGCGCCAGCAGCGGAAAACTGAACAACGCCAGCCCTGCAAAAAACAGGGCCACCAGGCGCTGGGTTTTGAGGCCTCGGGTCATGGACGTCTCCTTGGGATCGGGCGCGGTTCGTTGCCGGCCACCTGCTTCCCATTGTGCGCCGGGCTCTGACCCAGTGCTTACGCATGTACCGGGCAGCCCCGCCCACCCCTGCACAACAGCCGGGGGTTTCCATCCCGCGTCAGAAACCAGGCACTCCCGCGCCCGCCGGGCACAAAAAAAGCAGGGGGTGACCCTGCCTTTGTGTTCACGGCAAAAAGCCGCTTATTTCGCCGTGGAGGCCAGCAACTGCCAGGTCTCGACCACCGAATCGGGGTTCAGTGAAATCGAGCTGATGCCCTCATCGCGCAGCCATTGGGCGAAATCGGGATGGTCGCTGGGGCCCTGGCCGCAAATGCCGACATACTTGCCTTCGGCCTTGCAGGCGCCAATGGCCAGTTTGAGCAAGGCCTTGACGGCCGGATCCCGCTCGTCAAAGTCGTGTGCCAGCAGTTCCAGGCCGGAATCGCGGTCCAGGCCCAGCGTGAGCTGGGTCAAGTCGTTCGAACCGATCGAGAAGCCGTCGAAATACTGCAGGAAGTCGTGTGCCAGCACGGCGTTGCTCGGGATCTCGCACATCATGATGACCTTGAGTTCGTTCTCACCGCGCTTGAGGCCCTTCTCGGCCAGCAGCTCGGTGACCTTTTGAGCCTGGCCCAGCGTGCGCACAAACGGCACCATGACCTGGACATTGGTCAGGCCCATGTCTTCGCGCACCCGCTTGATCGCCTCACACTCCATCGCAAAGGCTTCGCGGAAGTCTTCGCTGATGTAACGAGCGGCGCCGCGGAAGCCCAGCATCGGGTTCTCTTCATCGGGCTCGTAGCGGCTGCCTCCGACCAGCTTGCGGTATTCGTTGGACTTGAAGTCAGACAGGCGAACGATCACCGGCTTGGGCCAGAAAGCGGCGGCAATCGTGGCCACGCCTTCGGCCACCTTGTCCACATAGAAGGCGCGGGGTGAGGCATGGCCGCGCGCCACCGACTCCACCGCCTTTTTCAGGTCGGCATCGATGGCCGGGTAGTCCAGGATCGCCTTGGGGTGCACCCCGATGTTGTTGTTGATGATGAACTCCAGGCGGGCCAGGCCCACGCCGCCATTGGGCACCTGCGCAAAGTCGAACGCGAGCTGGGGGTTGCCCACGTTCATCATGATCTTCACGTCCACCTCGGGCATCACGCCGCGCTTCACCTCGGTGACTTCGGTTTCCAGCAGGCCGTCGTAAATGTTGCCCGTGTCGCCTTCGGCGCAGCTCACGGTCACCAGGGTCCCGTCCTTGAGGTGCTCGGTGGCATCACCGCAGCCCACCACGGCCGGAATGCCCAGCTCGCGAGCGATGATGGCTGCGTGGCAGGTGCGCCCGCCCCGGTTGGTCACGATGGCGCTGGCGCGCTTCATCACCGGCTCCCAGTTGGGATCGGTCATGTCCGTCACCAGCACGTCGCCCGGCTGCACTTTGTCCATTTCGCTGATGTTGTGCACCAGGCGCACCGGGCCCGTGCCCACCTTCTGGCCAATGGCACGCCCCGAGGTCAGCACCGTGCCGGTGCTCTTGAGCTTGTAGCGCATTTCAGCCTTGCCGGAGGCCTGGCTCTTCACCGTCTCGGGACGGGCCTGGAGGATGTACAGCTGGCCGTCGTTGCCGTCTTTGCCCCACTCGATGTCCATGGGCCGGCCGTAGTGAGCCTCGATCACCAGCGCATAGTGCGCCAACTGCTCCACATCGGCATCCGTCAGGCTGTAACGGTTGCGCAGTTCCACGGGGACGTCGGTGGTTTTCACCAGCTTGCCCTTGAGCGCGCCTTCCTGGGCCTTTTCCTGCGCCGTCGTGAACTCCATCTGGATCAACTTGGAACCCAGGTTGCGGCGGATCAGCGCACGCTTGCCCGCCTTCAGCATGGGCTTGTGCACATAAAACTCGTCAGGATTCACGGCGCCCTGCACCACGGTCTCCCCCAGGCCGTAGCTCGAAGTGATGAACACCACGTCTTCAAAGCCCGACTCGGTGTCGATGGTGAACATCACACCGGCAGCGCCCGTATCGGAGCGAACCATGCGCTGCACGCCGGCAGACAAGGCCACGTCGGCATGGGCAAAACCCTTGTGCACACGGTAGCTGATGGCCCGGTCGTTGTAGAGACTGGCAAACACCTCTTTCATATGGTGCAGGACTTCATCGATGCCATGCACATTCAGAAAGGTCTCCTGCTGACCGGCGAACGACGCGTCGGGCAAGTCTTCGGCCGTCGCCGACGAACGCACGGCGAAAGTGGCTTTGTCGTTGTCACCCACCAGGGTGATGAAAGCCTCCCGGATGGCCTTGTCGAGATCGGCCGGGAACGGCTGCTGCACAACCATGGCCCGAATTTCGGCCCCTGCTTCGGCCAGGGCACGCACGTCTTCGGTGTCCAGCGCATCCAGGCGGGCGTTGATGCGGTCGGCCAGGCCTTCAAACGCCAGAAACTCGCGGAACGCGTGCGCCGTGGTCGCAAAGCCCGTGGGCACTTTGACGCCACTGGGCAGCTGGGAGATCATTTCACCGAGGCTGGCATTCTTGCCGCCGACGGCTTCAACGTCGGACATCCGCAGATG
>JBFHEQ010000067.1:0-10391 GCA_041584075.1 Hydrogenophaga sp. | reverse complement strand
CCGCTGAGGTAGGTCGGGGCAACAGCATCGATGCCACTCGCCAGAATGCCCAGCGCGCTGAGGTCGGGCCACTCGCCTGTCGCCACATTGTCGACCGACATCGCGTCCAGGTTGTCGCGACTCATCAGGGGTTCACCAGGCGCCATCTCCATCAGCCGCGCCTGCAAATGCCCCAGCGTCAGGGGCAGTGGCAGGATGGGACGCTGCCGGCTGCCGTAACGTCCCGCGGCCCGCACCAGATCGGCCAGGGTCATGACATCGGGGCCCACACAGTCGTAAGTCTTGCCCACGGTGTCGCTTTGCAGGCAGGCGATCACCGCCTGGGCCACGTCTTCGACCCACACCGGCTGGAAGCGGGCAGTTGCCCCGGCCAGTGGCACCACGGGGAATACCGATTGCAACTGCGCAAACAGGTTGAGAAAACGGTCGCCGGCTCCGAAGATCACGCTGGGGCGCAACACCGTGAGGTCCAGGCCGCTGTCGCGCAGCACCTGTTCGCCCCGGGCTTTGCTGCGCTGGTAGCGTGAAGGGCTGTCTGTGGAGACGCCCAGGGCACTGACATGGATCACGCGGCGCACACCCGCTTTTTCGCATGCACGCGCGAGCAGGCTGGGGAGTTGCACATGGGTTCGTTCGAAGGCCGCTTCGCTGCCATGCAGGATGGCCACCAGATTCACCACCGCCTGGTGACCCGGCAAGAGTTTCGCCAGCGCAGCTTCGTCGTGAACCGAGGCTTCCACCACGGTGAGGCCGGGCAGGTGCTGGATGTGGCGGGCGTTGATGGCGTGGCGGGTGGGTACCGTGATGCGCCAGCCCGCGCGCTGCAGTTTTTCGCACACATGGCGTCCGACGAAGCCGGTGCCACCCAGTACAAGCACGTTGGGGGCGGGGTGGGTCATGGCAGATCCAGGTTGGGCGCCACTTTGGCTGGTCTGGGTGTGACCACGCCCAGACGTGCGCGCAGCGACTGGGGCTGGCCGGTCAGGATGGCGGCGTAGTTGGTGGTGTTGGCCAGTACCTGTTTCACGTAGTCGCGGGTTTCGTCAAACGGAATGTTCTCAGCCCAGATTTCGCCTGCCAGATTCGGTCCCTCCCGCCAGTTGCGGGGACGGCCCGGTCCGGCGTTGTAGGCGGCTGCCGCCATGGGCAAGGAGCCTTCAAAATCGTCCAGAGCCAGCTTGAGGTAGGCCGTGCCGATCAGGATGTTGGTGTCGCGGTCGGTGATCTGGTGGGGCTGGAAGTCCGTGAGGCCGATTTTCCGGGCGGTCCAGCGCGCCGTGGCCGGCATGACCTGCATCAGTCCCGACGCACCGACCCCGGAGCGCGCGTCGGTCACGAAGCGGCTTTCCTGGCGGATCAGCCCGTAAACATAGGCCGGGTCCAGCCCGATCTCGCTGGCCCGTTTGACCACCGCTTCGCGGTAGGGCATGGGAAAGCGCTGGACGTGGTCCTGGGCATCCGGTGTGCGGGTGCTGGTGTTGATGCAGCGGTCCCACAGGCTGTTCTGGCAGGCGAGTTGCGCGGCCGCGAGCAGTTCGCGCTCGGGCAGGCCGCCAGGGGTGTGCAGGGCCACGCTGTAGTGCCACTCGCGCACCGCTTCGCTGCGCAAGCCCAGCCGGAACGACACCAGGGCGCGTTGCAGGCCGGGATTGGCCTCGGCAGCGCCCTGTTCGGCGGCGCTCACGGGTGCCGGCATGGGCGGGACCGTGATGGCCTGCCCCAGCTCTTCCATCGCCAGCTGTTCGTAAAAACCTTTGGTGGATGCGATGGTGGTGTAAAGCGTTCGGGCCTGCCGGTCCGAGTCGGGGTGGCGGATCGCCTGCTGGGCGCGGGCCGACCAGTAGACCCAGGTAGGTTCGCTGCGCTGGGGCACGCTCATGGCCGCAATGGCGTCGTGCACGGCCACCCAGTTGCCCGCGCGCAGTCCCGCCCGTGCCTTCCAGGCCAGCTGGTCGTCGCTCATGTAGCGGTCCTGGCCGTTGGCGAACAGGGTCAAAGCGTCGTTTTGCAGGCTGCGAGCGGCCCGCATGCCCACCGAGCCCCAGGCCCAGCTGAGTTCTTCATCGTTCAATTGAACCGACCAGCGCTTGCGCTGCAAGGCCTGGATGGCGGCCGGCAAGTCTTGCCCGGCGAGCCGGATGATCGCCAGGGTGACCAGCTCCTTGGTGCGTGGGCGCAGTGCGGTGAACTTGTCGTCCAGGTAACCCCCGGGGTCCTTGACGATGCCGTCGGCGATGGTGGCCCATTGGGGATCCAGCAATTCCACCGCCTGCAGCGCGGCTTTGGGCCGGTTGGCTTCCATCGACAGTCGAGCGCGCATCCAGGCGGTTTCCGGCTTCATGTGGCCGCTGGTGAGAAAGGCCTTGGCAGCGGTCGCGCAGCCGTCGTCTGCATCACGCTGCGCCTGCCAGAGCTCGCCGGTGGCGCGGGCCGCTTCGTCGGCGGGTTTGCGCCGCGCGGCTGCATCGAGCATCCATGCGTAACACTGCACCTGGCGATCGTCGTTCATGCGGTAGCGTGGCAGCTCGGCTTCGAACGCACCCCAGTTGCGGTTTTTCCCCAGGAGCACCAGCCAGTCGTTGCGCAAGCGGTCTTCCCAGTAGCTGCCGGCCATCGCGCTCAGTGCCTCCCGGATGTCGGGCGCGCTGGCCGTCTCGAGCCGGGGTTTGATCTCCCAGTAACGGGCAAGAGGCGCCAGGGGGTGGCCGGTGACCTTGGGCAACAGGCGGGTCAGCGCTGCTGTGTCGTTGCGCCGGTAAGCTTCCCGCATTTCCAGCACGGCGGCGTCAGCGCTTGCACTGCTTTGGGCCCAGCCGCTGCCGTGCATGATCAAGCCGGCCATAATGGCCAGAAGACAACGTGTTCCGTTGCCTGGATGGTTTTTTCCCTGTTGCATGCTTGGATTATGGACATCAAAGACTCTGCCGGTGCCGCTTCTCCTTCGACCCCTGATGCGGGTGGGTTCAAATCCGCCTGGCGCAAGCAACTGATTGAAAAGCGCCAGAATCTCGCCGATCGCAGTTTGCGCATCGACTTGCTGCAGCGTGTGCTGCGTTTCTGGCTGATCGACCGACCTGATGCCGTGATCGGTGCCTACTGGCCCATCAAGGGCGAGTTCGACCCGCTGCCCGCCCTGTTCCGCTGGCAGGAAGCCGGACTGGAGGAGGACGCCAACAGTGCCCAGCGCCACCGGCGCATCGGTTTGCCGGTGGTCAACAAGGTGGACAAGACCCTGACTTTCTACACCTGGTACCCCGGCTGTCCCATGGAAGAGGATGCCTACGGGATTCCCAAGCCCAAAGACACCGAGGTGGTAGTCCCCACCCTGATCTTTGTGCCCTGCGTGGGTTTTGGTCCGGGCGGTTACCGCCTGGGTTACGGGGGAGGTTTTTACGACCGCACCCTGGCCAGCCTGGAACCCAAGCCCTTCACGGTGGGTCTGGGTTACGACTTTGGCTGGCTGCCCGATCTGGAGCCGGAGTCACACGATGTGCCCCTGGACGCCATCCTGAGCGATACCGGGACGGTGTGGCCAAGGAGGTAGAGCCCCCACGCTCCGCCGCTTCGCGGGTCGCTGGCCTTGCAGGCCGCGGCGTTTTCGGAGCCAACGCCCCTTCGGGCTGTCCCGGCCTGCGCAGGCAGGCCCGGAGCCGCAGCCCTCAGCCCCGAGGGGGCTGACCTTGCTTGGGGCGGCCCTGCGCTGCGGTCGCTGGCGCTGGAGCCCCCACGCTCCGCCGCTTCGCGGGTCGCTGCCCCCCGGGGGGGCTGACCTTGCTTGGGGCGGCCCTGCGCTGCGGTCGCTGGTGCTTTGATGCCCCCACGCTCTGCCGCTGCGCGGGTCGCTGCACCCTGCTGCGGTTGACCTTGTTTCAGGGGTGTTCAGCCGTCGCGTGGACTTCGGTGATCCGCCTTTCGCGGCGCACGATGTACAGGCCGCTGGCGATGATGATGGCTGCGCCCAGCCAGGTGTGTGATTCGGGCAGGGTTTGCCAGACCACCCAGTCCAGCCCCACGCCCCAGGCCAGCGCGGTGTATTCGAACGGGGCCACGGCAGAGGCCTGCCCGTGCCGAAACGCTTCGGTGATGGCGAGCTGGCCGCCGAAGCCGGTCAGGCCCAGTGCCAGCAGCAGCGGCGCATCGCTCCAGGCCACCGGCAACCATTGGGGGGCCGCGAGGGTGCCTGCACCCAGGGCCACAAACACCATCATCCACAGGATCATGCTTTCCGTGCTGTCGGTCCGGCTCGACAAACGCCCCACGATGGCCGCCACCGCATAGCAGGCCGCCGCGCCCAGCACGGCGAATCCGCCGGCGGTCACCAGGCCGTCCTGCAAGTCCTTGCCACGCGGTTGCAGCGCGATCAACACCCCCACAAAGCCCAGGCCAATCGCCCACCAGTGGGCGGCGGGCACACGTTCCTTCAGCACCAGCACCGACAGGATGGTGATCAGCAGTGGCGCGATGAAGAACAGGGTGTAGGTGGCTGAGAGTGGCAGTTCGCGCACGCCGGTGGTGAACAGCGACAGCATGGCGATGCCCAGCCCGCCACGCAGGAGATGCAGCGGCCAGCGGATGTGCCACACCGTGTGCCAGGCGCGCCGCCCGCTGATGTAGAGCAGCACCAGCGGCAGTCCGGTGAGAGCCCTGAGCGTGGCGATCTGCAGCACCGGATAACGTGTCGACAAGGCCTTCAGCACCGCGTCCATGAGCGCGAAAAAACCCACGGCCACGACCATTGCGACGATGCTGCGCAGGTTGCTGGATGGGGAAGTGTGGTGGGCGGTCATGAACGTTGTGGCGCAGGGGCGCCGAAGTCGAGCGACGAGTGTGCCTGAACGTTGGTGGACGGGCAGGCGCCACCTCGGCTCAATCCATGTGGTCCACCGTATCGGGGTCGGGGACTTCGCCGATGGCTTCACGGGTGGCCGCCGCTTCCTGGAGCAGCCAGTCACAAAACGCCTTGACCTCCGGGCGCTCGGGCTGGCGCGGGGTGCGCATCAGCCAATAGGCCAGCGGCGAATCAAGCCGGGTGTGGGGCAGGGGCTCCACCAGGTCGCCATTGGCCAGGCTCTGGGCGACCAGTGGCATGCGGGCCAGCGCCACGCCTTGCCCGGTGAGGGCGGCCTGCACGATCTGGTGGGCGTAGTTGAAATACAGCCAGCGCTGCGGCGTGAACTTGGGCTGGCTGTCTTTGCGTGAGCGGGTGCCGGTCGCCGGGGCATGGGTGTCCAGCCAGCGTTGCCAGGTCAGCCATTCGAGATGGCGCGTGCGGTGGGCATCGCCGGCTTCGATCAGGGTGCGCTGTGCCAGATCTTCGATGTGCCGCAACGGGCGTTCTTTGAGCAGCCAGGGGCTGATCACCGGGGTGAGTTGCTCGCCAAACAGTCGTATCGCTCCGCTGGGCACCGCCGAAGGCACTGCGTAACGCAGAGCGAGGTCCACATCGGCCGTGGTGAGGTCCACAGCGGTGTCCGAGGCGTCGATGCGAATGTCGATGTCGGGGTGTTGTCGCTGGAAGGCCTCCATGCGCGGAATCAGCCACATCGAAGCAAACGAGGCCCAGGTGGTGATGGCCACACTGCGTCGGCCGGAGCTCTGGCGGATCTGGCGCACGGCTGCATCGATGCGTTCGAGTGCTGGCCCGCTGGCACGCAGCAACATCGTTCCGGCGCTGGTGAGCTCCACAGCGCGGGTGTGGCGCAAGAACAATGTGGCTCCCACCTCGTCTTCGAGAGACTGGATCTGCCGGCTGACGGCGCTCTGCGTGAGGGAAAGCTCTTCTGAGGCTGCACGGAAGTTGAGGTGCCGGGCCACCGCATCAAAGGCTCGCAAATGCCCTGCGGAAATGGGACGGGAGCGGGGATGCCGGCTGGTGAGTTCCATGGGGGGGAGCAGAAGATTGATGCCGAATGCGAATGAATAGCATAGCCTGTGTCGCACCACATTTCCGGCACATGGGGTCTTGCCTTCGGCCATCACGCCGTGCGCGGACCCGGGCCTTTTTCAGGCCTTTTTCGGGCGCCTGCTTTTGCTGGGCTGGCGGGCGGCCACGGCGGCCGTGAGTGCGAGCTGTGCCCAGGGTCGCATCAGTCCCTGTGATTCCAGTGCTTCGTCTGGCGGGGTGAAATAGTGCAGCTGGGTGGATTTTCCCTTCGCCTCAAAGACAAAGGGCCGCCCACCGGCGGCGATCCATTGCGACTCTGTGTCTGCATGGGTCTTGAGAAACAGGGTGTCCCAGGCGATCAGCCCGATGTTCATGCCGTCCACCGAAATACCCCAGCCGCCGAACATGCGTTTGGCCACGCAGGGCCCTACACATGACAGCATTTCGCAGGCATGCAACACAAAGGGGTCGGTGATAGGTCTGGGCATGGCCGGATGTTATGACCAGATGCGCCCAAATCCAAACACGAAGATCTTCGCGCATGGTCACAGGCCATCCGCGATTCGCCGGGCCGAATCTGATGCCCCCTTTGATGGGGCGACGCGCGACGCGAGGCGCAGCGGTGGGGCACATCCCTCAGGGGTGGGACAATACCGCATGGCCCGTCCCCGTTCCGCCAACCACGATCTCAAACGCGAGGCGATTGTTGATGTCGCCGCGCAGTGTTTTGCGCGCCAGAGTTTCCCGGCGGCCAGCATGAACGACATTGCCACCGCCTGTGGCACGAGCAAGGCACGGCTGTACCACTATTACGAGAGCAAGGAAGCGATCCTGTTCGATATGCTGGACCGCTACACCCAGGGTTTGCTGGCGCTCATTGGTGAGGCAGAAGGCCGGGCTCAGCGCAAGCGCCTCACCGAGCGCGAAGCCTTGAACGAGCTTGTGCGCATTTTTCTGGTCGAGTACGAAAACTCGGCGACCCGGCATGCCGCGCTGGTTTCCGATACCAAGTTTCTGGGCGAAGCCCAGCGGGAACAGATCCTGGACCGTCAGCGAGATGTGGTGGCTGCCTTCACCCGATTCCTCAAGCGTGCCTATCCTGAGCGCATTCACGCCACCAACCAGACAGCAGTGACCATGATGCTGTTCGGCATGATCAACTGGACTTTCACCTGGCTGCGGCCTGGCGGGACCATGAGTTATGCGGCTTTTGCCGATGAAGTGGTGCAGTTGCTGGAGCACGGCCTGACCGGCAGCCCGCCAGCGCCGCCTTGAGTCAGCGTGGTTTTTGGGGATTTGTGATTCACGAATGCGTAATTCATTTCGTTTAGGTAAAATTTAACGGTGCACAACGTGCGTGCCCGACCACACAGGAGACTTTCATGAGCAAAGCTTTCGCCTCCCAGGCCGACCTGGAAGACAAAAAAATCACTTTTGAGCAACTCAGCCCCCATTGCTGGGCTTACACCGCCGAGGGCGACCCCAACTCAGGCGTCATCATTGGCGAGAAATACATCATGGTGAGCGACGCCACGGCCACGCCGGCCATGGCCAAAGACCTGATCACCCAGATCCGCAAGGTCAGCGACAAGCCGATCAAATACGTGCTGCTGACCCACTACCACGCTGTGCGTGTGCTGGGCGCGAGTGCCTATGCCGCCGAAGGCGCCACTGAAGTCATCGCCAGCCGGGGCACCTATGAGCTCATCGTCGAGCGCGGCGCGCAAGACATGCAGAGTGAAATGGAGCGATTCCCCCGGCTGTTCCGGGGCGCCGATTCCGTGCCTGGCCTCACCTGGCCCACCATGGTGATCGGCGACGGAAAGCCCGGCCAGCAGGGCAGCCTCGAGATCGATCTGGGCGGCGTCAAGGTCCAGATCTGGCACCCCGGTGCCGGTCACACCCGCGGCGACACCATCGCCTGGGTCGAGGCGGAAAAGGTGCTGTTCTCCGGCGATCTGGTCGAGTACGAGGCAGGCGTCTACACGGGTGACGCCCAGCTCGAAGAGTGGCCTGCCACGCTCGAAGCGCTGCGCGATTTGAAGGCCGAGTACATTGTGCCCGGGCGAGGCGAGGCCATGAAGGGCAATGCGGATGTGAACAAGGCGCTGGACTACACCAAGCGCTGGGTCACCACGTTGTTCCAAGCGGGCAAAGAAGCCGCCGCCGCCGACATGGACCTCAAGACCGCCATGGCCCACACCCGCAAGAGCATGGATCCGGTCTTTGGCCACGTGTTCATCTACGAGCACTGCCTGCCTTTTGACGTGAGCCGCGCTTATGACGAAGCCAAGGGCATCAAGAATCCGCGCATCTGGACCGCTGAGCGCGACAAGGAAATGTGGGCAGCGCTGCAAGGCTGAAGCTGGCAGAGGCCGATAGGGGTAACTGAACGCCCCAAATGACTGCGGCCGGTAGAAACCGGCCGCAGTTGCGTCATCAGGCGGTGTGCTATTCCACCGTGGCGGTGGAGTCGTCCGCCTCGGTGTCGGTCGTGCTGCTGAGGGACTCCGTGGTTTCGGTGACAGTCGCGGCTTTCACCGTGATGTTTTCTTCGACCGTTCCCACCCGCCCAGCACTGTCGGTTACCGACAACTTGATGTTGTAGGTACCGGCTTTTTCATAGGTGTGCGATGTGGTCTTTCCACGGCCTTTGTTGCCATCGCCAAAATCCCAGCTGTGTGACACCGCCACCGTGTCCTCGGGGACGTTGGAGATGATGGTTTCCGAAGCGTCGAAGGTGACACTTTGGCCCGCCTCGGGCTCGTCGGGGTCGGTGGTGAAAATGGGGATCGGCAGGCATCCCGACAACACGAAGGCAAGCAGGCCGGCGCCCAGCCATTTGAGGGGTCGCGAAGTGGTGGAGGTGTTCATGGTGTTTCCCTGAATGTGGCAGATGAAGTCGGGTCCAGCTGGCTGCAGAACCGCATCATCGTCTAGCCCCATTGTGCCAAATTCGACGCTGGATGGCGACCTCAAAGCCCTGGGCACGCCTCAGGGTTGTGCATAGATCGATCGCAGATCCGTTTCGTAGCCCTTCAGGACTGCCGCAGCGTGTTGGCGCTGTGCTGTGCTCGTGCTGTTGTGCAATGCCGCAAATTGCTCGCAACCTTCCCGGATCAATTGCTGGCTGTAGGCAGGGAATCCCGGTGTGGGTGACCGCATGACGCGGTCGTGCCAGCCACGCAGGGCATTGGCCGCCCGGGTTGGGTTCGCCTTGGCGGCTTTCAAGGTGGCCAGCAAATCGGTCTGACGCCGCAATCGCTCCGCCTGTACGCGTTTGGGGTCGAAGCTGGAGCCCTGGATGCGTGCCCTGAGCCCATCGATCTGAGCGGGGCTGAGATCACCATACAGCGATTCGTAGCGGTCCAGGGCTTTGTCCAGCATGTGCTCGTGCAGCTCCTGGGTGCTGACATTGAGCCAGGTGTCTTCGAAGGTTCTGTTGCTCTTGCCTTGGTGGCGTTGCAGGTGATTCCACTGCGCAGGACTCAAAGTGACCGCCAGCCGCGCCAGCGGCTCCACGCTGCGATCGATGGCGCGCAGGTAGGTCTGTTGCAACACCGTGAACTGGCTGCAGGCGAGGTCCGGGTTGCTGTCGGTCATGGCCAGAGACTGCCATTGTTGCAGGCGATCTGCGTAGGCGGGCAGTTCTTCCCGGGCGTGCCATTCGAAGAAGCCATCGATGCCCTGGCGCAGCCGAACCGACTGGTCGTCACTCAGGTCCACGAAGCCGTCGATCCACCAGTAGCTCAAGGTCGGAGCCTGGCTGTAGGCCAGTCGCACGGTGCTGCAGGCGCCCAGCAGCCACACCGCCACCAGACACAGTGCAATCCTGGCGACCGATCGGCGCAGCGCGGCAGCGATAATCCCGGATGGCCGACCCGAATGGGCATCGGCGTTCAAACAATGGCCCGGTGTGGTCGCAGGAAAGGTGTGCATGTCGTTCCCGGTGGATGTGGTCGTGATGGCGGCGGGCAAAGGCACGCGCATGAAAAGCAGCAAACCCAAAGTGTTGCACCGTTTGGGCGGGCGTGCTTTGGCTCAACATGTGATTGACACCGCCGCCCGGGTATCGGCGCGTTCGGTGGTGGTGATCACCGGGCACGGCGCTGAACAGGTCGAGGCTGGGCTGGTGGCGCCTGAGGGCATGGCACTGCAATGCGTTCGCCAGGAGCCCCAGCTGGGTACTGGTCATGCCGTGCAACAGGCGGTGCCGGTGCTGGCGGACGATGGGGTGACCCTCGTGCTGTCGGGTGATGTGCCATTGACGCGTGCCGAAACGCTGCAATCCTTGCTTGATATGTGTGGTGGCCAGCATCCGGCGCTGCTGACGTTGACCATGGCCGATCCCGCCGGTTACGGCCGCATCGTGCGCGGGGGCGATGGCTCGGTCCAAGCCATCGTCGAACAGAAAGACGCCAGCCCTGAGCAGCAGGCCATCCAGGAAATCTACAGCGGCATCATGGCCGTACCGACCCGGCTGTTGCGCCAGTGGCTGGGACGGCTG
>JBFHEQ010000066.1:0-10575 GCA_041584075.1 Hydrogenophaga sp. | reverse complement strand
TGGCTGGCCTGGATATAGCCATCGAGCACGAGCAACCGGCCAAACGACTGGTGGTCGTAGATTTCAATCAGCTGGTACGGGCTTTGCTCGGCATGCAACAGCCTCACTTCCACCGAAGTGGTGATGCCGTGCCCGTCAGATCGTTCGTGCCACCATTTGAATTCACTCATGGACTTCGCCCCTCAAAATTTCCTGCACATCGACACGCTCAGCCTCAAAAGCCTCGCGCATGATGTCGATGCAAACCTCGGGGCTGGTGTCGCCACACATGAACACATCGAAGGCGGCGTAACGGCTTTCGGGCCAGGTGTGCACCGAGATATGGCTTTCGGCAAGCACAGCCACCCCGCTCACGCCATCGGGCTCGAAGCGGTGCAGGTGGATGTGCAGGAGCGTGGCGCGCGATGCCTCCACGCACCGTCGCATGGTCTTCTCAATGAAAGCGATGTCGCTGAGATGCGACGCGCCATGCAGATCGATCAACAGGTGAACGCCCGCATAACGCTTGCCTCCGCGCGTGACGAAATAGTCCTTTTCCAGCAATAGCGGAGAAGCGTCTCCAGCCCTGTCCGTCACATCCATCCTTGCCCATGCCTTTCATGCTTGTGGTGAAACAGACCAGTCTATAAGAATGGACCAGCTTTGCAAGTCACAGTGCCTTTGAGCAAACCGCATGCCCAGGCCCGGGGCGGCCACATCGCTGCAGCAAACACTCACCCGGCATCAGACGGACCACTGTTCTTCAGCTCGGCAAACTTGGCCGCCATGGTCGGGTTGCCCCGGTTGAGCTTTTTGATGGTCACGTCCTGGGCCTTGTCGTTGGCGAGGCGCAGGTTGCGGTCCGTTCCCAGCAGCGCCTCTTTCGTTTTCTGCAGGTGGTCGATCGACTTGTCGATCTCATCGATGGCCGTCTGGAAACGCCGGGAAGCGAGCTCGTAGTTCTTCCCGAACGCTGCTTTGAAGGTTTCGAGCTCGTTCTCGAAGTTGGTGATGTCGATGTTCTGCGCCTTGACGAGCGCCAGCTCCGTCTTGTACTTGAGCGAGTTCATCGCTGCATTGCGCAGCAGCGTGATGATGGGCAGGAAGAACTGCGGCCGGACCACGTACATCTTCGGGAAGCGGTGAAACACGTCCACGATGCCCGTGTTGTAGAGCTCGCTGTCGGGCTCCAGCAATGAGACCAGCACGGCATACTCGCAGCCCTTCTCGCTGCGGTCCTTGTCAAGCTCTTTGAGGAAATCTTCGTTCCTGTTTTTCGAGACGGTGCGATCGCTCTCGTTCTTCATCTCGAACATGATGGAGACGATTTCGGTGCCCGCTTCGTCCTTGTCGCGAAAGATGTAGTCGCCCTTGCTGCCGGAGCGAGCGTCGTTGTCTTTCTCAAAATATGCCCTCGGAAACGCCGTGGCCCGAATGCGGTTGAACTCGGTCTCGCAGTGCTGCTCCAGGGTTTCACCCACCATCTTGGTGGACAGGCGGGCCTTCATGTCGCGGAGGCGCTCGATCGCGTCATCGCGGTCCTTGATCTGTGTTTCGTACTTGTCCTTGAGCGACTTTTCAGCGAGCTGCTTTTCAAGTGCCGCGCGCTCCAGGCTGTTTTTCAGGCCGTCCCGTTCTTTCTCAACGGCGGCGACCGCCTCGGCGATCGCCAGCTTCTGCGCCAGCTCTGCTGCGTCGAACCGGGCCCTCAGGCCCTGGAGCTCCGCTTCTTTCGTGGCGGCGGCTTTTTGCAGTTCACTCACCAGTTTGGCCTCGGCCAGCTCGGACACGGCCTGCTGTTCGCGCCGGGCCTGCTCCAGTTGGTTCGCGAGCGCGTCACGCTCCTTTTCCACCGCACCCAACGCTTCGGTCACGGCCAGCCTGCGGGCAACATCACCCGCATCGAGCCGGGCCTTGAGCGCCTGAATCTCGCTGTCTTTGGCCACCGCGGTCTTTTGCAACTCGCTGGCGACCCTGGCCGTGGCCAGCTCGACGGCGCTGCGCTTCTCCTGCTCGGCCAGCTCCAGCCGCTCGTGCAACTGCTGGTCGAACGCGCTGTCGCGAACCTGCTTCAGGATGTCCGCGTACCCGGCCTCATCGATCTTGAAGGCTTTGCCGCAATGGGGGCAGATGATTTCGTGCATGTCCAGGCTCCTCCGGCCTCTATCAAAATGGGAGTCGCGCCTCAGGAATTGTCCCAGTCGGCGCCGTCGTTTCTCTCGGGCATGTGGCCGGCTGGAGCCCATACTAACCACCCCTTTGGCGCACGGCGTTTTCGACGTGCGTGAAACGTGATGCGCTCGCTCAGCCCGCCTGCGCCAACGGCCGCGCGCTGCCGCGCAGGACAAGCGCAGTGTCCAGCGCCGTGAAGCTGCCCCCAAGCCGGCCACCGCCCGGGCAATCGATGCGCTCAAAAAGGCATTTGCACGCAGCAGCGACCATCTCGGGGATGGGCAAGGCGATGGAGGTCAGGCCTTCGCCATGCCACCACCGATAGGCTGCGCTGTCCCCGAATCCGATGAGTGATACCGGTGGCCGATCAGCGCCAAACCGGCCTGCCACGGCTTCCAGCATGCCGTCGGTAAGGGCGGAGCCGGCGGCGATGATCGCTGAAGGCACGACTGGGGCATCAAGCAAACACGCAGTCGCTTCAGCTCCCTGCTGAGCACGTGGCGGCCCCGGCCGGATAAGGCTTTCATCGGCCTTCAGCTTGCGCCGCGCGTAGGCATCCAGGAAGCCCTCGCGACGCGCCCGCGCGGTGTCGAGTGTTTCGGGCCCCATCAACAAACCGATGCGCCGATGGCCCAGGTCGAGCAAGTAACCACAGGCCACGCTGAGTGCCTTGCGGTCGTCCACACCGAAGCCGACCGCATTCACGGCAGTACAGTGGCGAACCAACTGCACGGCCGGCACCCCGGACAACAGTTGGGCACTCGTCGGGTGCAGACCACCTGAGGGCACCAGCAGAATACCCGCGCAACGGGCACCGACCAGCTCACGGATGTGAGCCTCCTCGCGCTCGGGGTCGTCACCAGTGAGCGACAGCACCAGTTGGTAACCGCGGTGCCGGCAGTACTCGGCCGCCACATGGGCCATGGCGGCATAAAAGCCGTTTTGAATGTCGGGCAAGAGCAAACCGACCAGTGCGCTGCGCCCGGTGCGCATGGCGCGGGCCGACGAATCGACCACGTAACCCATGGCCTCAGCCTGCGCACGCACCCGACGCACCGTTTCCGCGCCGATGCGGTTGCTGCCACTCAGGGCGCGCGTGACGGTCGAGGGGGCCACCCCCAGTGCACGCGCAATGTCTTTGATGGTCACCATCGCTGATTCACTCGCTGAAGATGCTGGTGCGAATGCAAAGCGCATTCGATTGCACCTGATTATCCATATCGTAAACAAACTGTAGAGAAATCATCAGATATTGACGCGCAAACGTTTGCGCAATAAACTGCAAAAAATGCAAACATCTCAAAAGTGCATCAAGGAACACACCCATGACCGACCACCCCATGCCCGACGCCAGCATGATCGAGTCCCTTCAGCGCGCAGGGCTCATCGAAGACCCGGCGGCCTGCGCATTCGAGATGCTCACGGGCGGCGTGTCTTCTGACATCTGGAAGGTCACCACACCCCAGCGCACTTACTGCGTCAAGCGGGCTCTGCCCAAATTGAAAGTGGCCGCCGACTGGCAGGCCCCGGTAGAGCGCAACCGCTTTGAGGTCGCCTGGTTTCAGATCGCACACGGCATCGTGCCTGACGCAGTCCCCGAAGTCTTGTTCCATGACGAGCGCGAGATGCTCTGCGCGATGCGTTTTCTCGACCCGCAAGACCACCGCCTGTGGAAGCAGGAACTGCGCGACGGGCGCGCCGATCCGCCCGAAGCCAGCGCCGTGGGTGCACGCCTCGGCCAGATCCACGCAGCCACCGCCAACAACCCGCAGGTCGCAGCGGAATTTCCAGCCAACGGCATTTTTCAGGCGATTCGCCTCGAACCCTATCTGGAAGCCACCGCCACCGTCCACCCCGATCTGCGCAAGCAACTGTTTGGCCTCAGCCAGCGAACCGGCGCCCAGCGCGTGGCGATGGTGCACGGCGACGTCAGCCCGAAAAACATCCTGCTGGGCCCCAAAGGGCCGGTGTTCCTGGATGCCGAGTGCGCCTGCATGGGTGATCCGGCCTTCGATCTGGCTTTCTGCCTCAACCACCTGCTGCTGAAAAGCCTGTGGAACCCGGCCGCCAGGCCGGCGTTTGGCGCCTGCTTCCAGGCCCTCGCCAGCGCCTACCTCGCCCAGGTGAATTGGGAGCCCGTGGCCGCTCTCGAAGCGCGCGCCGCCAGCCTGCTGCCCGCGTTGCTGCTCGCCCGGATCGATGGCAAATCGCCCGCCGAATACATCACCACCGACGCGCAGCGCGCGCATGCGCGCCATTGCGCCCGCCCCCTCATCATCAACCCGCCTGCGCGCCTCGACGAGGTGCTGACAGCCTGGAACCAGGAGCTGACATCATGAACACCAACATCAAAAAAGTCGCCGGACGCCGCCTGTGGGATTCCCGCGGCCGCCCCACGGTCGAGGTAGAAATCACACTGGCCGGCGGCGCCAAGGGCCGCGCCATTGCCCCGGCGGGAGCATCCACAGGCAGCGCCGAGGCGGTTGACCGGCGCGATGGTGGCCAGGCCTTTGGCGGCTACGATGTGCAAGGCGCGCTGGCCGCAGTCAATGGCGACATCGCGCACTTGCTGGTGGGCCAAGATTCGCTCGATCAGGCAGGGCTGGACAAGGCCATGATCGAACTCGATGGCACGCCCAACAAAGCCCGCCTCGGCGGCAACGCCACCGTGGCCACGTCCATGGCCATTGCACATGCAGCTGCCGCCGCTCGCGGACTCCCCCTCTGGAGGCACCTGGGTGAAGGTCGCGCCGACTTCCACCTGCCCTTGCCGGAAATCCAGATTTTCGGCGGAGGTGCCCATGCGGGCCGGCGGGTGGATGTGCAGGACTTCATGGTCATCGCCGTGGGCGCCACCTCCTACGCCCAGACACTGGCCTGGTCGGCAGAGGTCTACCGTGCGGCCGGTGCCTTGATGAGCGAAGCCGGATTGCTGCAAGGCGTGGCCGACGAAGGCGGCTACTGGCCAGCGTTTGACAGCAACGAAAAGGCGCTGGATTTCCTCGTGCGTGCCATCGAACGCGCGGGCTTCACGCCGGGCCAGGACATCGCGATTTCACTCGACATTGCCGCCTCGGACTTCGGCAAGAAGGGCCTCTACACGCTGGCCCGCGACAGCCGCCAAGTCGACTCCGATGGGCTCGCCGAAATGCTGCTCGGTTGGCTGGCCCGCTACCCGATCGTCTCCATTGAAGACCCTCTCGGCGAAGACGATCCCGACGGCCTGGCCCGTTTTACCCAGGCAGCAGGCCAACGCATTGAGGTGGTCGCGGACGATTTCATTTGCACCGGAGCCGCCCGGATCCAACGGGCAGCCGGTCTGGCCGCCTGCAACACCGCGCTCATCAAGCCCAACCAGGCGGGCACCCTCACCGAGACGCGCGCTGCCCTGGAAGCCGCGCGCGCCGCAGGCTGGGAAAGCATTGTTTCGGCCCGCTCGGGCGAAACCGAAGATGTGACCATCGTGCACATGGCTGTCGGCTGGGGCGCCAAACAACTCAAAGTGGGCTCTTTCTCCCGCTCCGAACGCATGGCCAAATGGAACGAAGGGCTGCGCATCGCCGACGCGCTTGGCCAAGGGGAGGGCAACATTGCCCCTCGCTCGTCGTTCCCCTGGGGGCAATGACCGACTTGTCAAACGGGACTGCGGCATGCGCAGCGCCCCTCTGATCATCGGGCTGTCAACGCGCAGGGCTGAGCGGCGCCAACGCGCCACCCGGCTGAACCCCCGCATCGGGCACCGCCGAAGTCTGGGCTGCTGGCGGTGTTGCGCGGCCCGGTCGCGGCAACGTGTCCGGTGCATCGGCAGCAGGCACAACAGCGGGTGCCTTGCCCGCCAGATCGGCGACGGCCTGCTCCAGCCCCATCTGCGTCAGAAGGCTCAAGACCACGGCATCGACCTGTACCTGCAAGGCATCGCGCACGGCGCCCGTTTTGTCCGGGTTGAGTCTCGGACCCGAGTACAGTGCGGGCGAAGGCACCCGCTGGGCATTGGCACTCACGCTTTGAGCGATCACATTGTCGAACGTGCCGAGCTCGATGAGGTCCGCTTTCAAGGAGGCATGGGCGGCCGATTGGGGCGCGAGCCGCAGCACGCTGCGCTGCGCCACACCCAGGCCGGTGAAGCCCACAGACGTCTCGAAAAGGCTGTCCCCCGATGTGTTCGGCGAAATCAGCAACACATGGCTCGAGCCCGTTTTCAGATCGCTGATCTGCTTGAGCGCATCTTCCCGGCGGGTGGCCGACACCAGGGCGCGCTGCACGGTGGAAAACCGTCCGGAGGCTTCCAGCGTGGTCACGGCCTTGTCTTCGATGCGTGAACGCAACCCCCAGTCGGGCACACGGGCTTCGCCAAACTCGTTGTTGAACACAGTTGCACCGCGCCATGACAGCTGCACAGTCTCCCCCACCAGGCTGACCACCGTGATGGATTTGCCGGTCAGCTGGGCCTGCACCTTGGGTGTGGACACGGTGCCGCAGCCCAGCAGCGCTGCAGAAGCGATGGCCACCATGGCGGCCAGCAGGAAACGTCGTTGCTTCACATCAGATCCCTCGCTCGGTCGTTGAATTCAGCGCCGCTGTGAGCGCGTCCATGTGATCGAACACATGGGCCACACCCAGGCCCTGGAATGCGCGCCCGTGGCCCTGGGGGCAGTAGCCCCACACGGTGGCACCCGCCGCCAGACCCGCCTGTGCGCCGGTGGCGGTATCTTCAATCACCAAGCACCTCGCCGGGTTCGCGCCCACATGGGCAGCGGCGGCCAGGTACACATCGGGTGCCGGTTTCGAGCGCGGCAGGTCGTGCCCGCTGAAAATGCGGCCTTCGAAATACGGCGCCATGCCGGCCATCTGGATCTGCATCACCACCTTGGCCTTGTCCGCGCCTGAGGCGCAGGCGATGCGCCCAGCGGTGTGGCCATGGGCGGCAATCACCGCTTCCAGCGCGCCCGCCACGTTCTTCAACTCGGCGCGCAAGCGCTCGTCACGCCTGGCATAAAACGAGCGCATCCATTCTTCGGTGAGAGCCTGGCCGGTTTCCCGCTCGATGCGCGCGCGCTCGTCGCGCACGGCCTTGCCAATGAAGATGCGCTCGCATTCGGCCGAGGTCAATGCCCAGCCCGCTTCGTTGAGCATCTGGCGCAGCACCCCATTGGTGATGGGCTCGCTGTCGACCAGCACGCCATCGCAGTCGAACAACACAGCCTCAAACCGCATTTCACGCATCTCGCTCAATTCAGGTCTCCATCCACATAAAACCAACGACCGGCTTCGCGCACAAACCGGCTGTGCTCCTGCAGGCGCTGGGCCCGCCCACCGATGCGGGAGCGCGCCACAAATGCCACTTCGGCGTGATCGTCATCGATCTCCTTGTGAAGGCGCACCTCCAGCCCCAGCCATTTCACACCGGGCTCCAGGCCCAGCGCAGCGGGCCGCGTGCTCGCGTGCCAGGTGGCCAGCAGGTAGGGCTCACGGCCCAAGGCAAACGCACTGTAGCGGGAACGCATCAGGCTTTCGGCATCGGGCGCGGGGGTGTCGTGATCCAGGTAGCGGCCACAACAGGCCTCCAGGGCCAGGGGCTGCCCACGGCCGTTCAGGCGTCCACAGGGGCAATGCGAACTCACGCCGCTTTGCGAGCGGCGTGCCGCGCTTTGTGGGCGTCCATGGACTCGGTGGGTGCCCCGGCTTTCAACCAGGCCCCAAACCCGCCGTCGATGTGGGCCACATTGTCCATGCCCATGTCTTGCAAGGCCTTGGTCGCCAGCGCACTGCGCCACCCTGCGCCGCAGAACAGCACAAACTCCTTGCTCTCGTCACCAAACACCGGCTTGAAATACGGTGACGCAGGATCGACCCAGAATTCCAGCATGCCACGCGGCGCCAGCAACGCCCCCGGCACCGTGCCCTCACGCTCCAGCTCCCGCGGGTCGCGGATGTCCACCACCTGCAGCCGCGTGTCGGCTGCCGCCAGGCGCTCGACCACTTGCGCGACCGAATAGGTGGTGATTTGGGCCGTGGCCTCGGCGACCAGCGCAGCAGAGCTCTTGGTGATGGGCATGGGGCGGTGTCTCTCGGTATGAATCCAGCAAAAAATCGAATGACAATGGTACCGCCCACCCAGCCCCCAACCCGTTTCAATCGGTGTTGCCCTTCAAAGGCGTGAGAGGTGGCACAACAGCGAGCTCACCAGCGTGGCGGACCAAAGCACAGAATGAGCAATCCTCACCGGAGCGCGTGTCCCAATCCCAGAACGCCGTCGATCTGGCTCTGCCAGTCGGCCAGCGTTGCCCCCTTTAGGGGGTGACCGGTCGCGTAGCGGGCCCGGCACGGGGGGCGGAAAAGCCTCTCCGGAGCACGTGCCCAAATTCCAGAACGCCGTCGATCCGGCTCCGCCGGTCGGCCAGCGTTGCCCCCTTGAGGGGGCTGAGGACTGCGGCTACAAGCTTGCCTGCGCAAGCTTGGACAGTCCGAAGAGGCTGCGCCTCTGGCGCAGTCGCGGCCTGCAAGGCACGGGTCGCGCAGCAGGCCCGGCGCGGGGGTGGGCCTACTTCTTCCAGAACCGCCCCGTGAACAACACCAGCACCGACAGCAATTCCAGGCGCCCCAGCAGCATCGCAAACGTCAGCACCCAGATCTGGAAATCGCTCAGCACGCCGTAATTGCTCGCCGGCCCCACCTCTCCCAATCCCGGGCCGATGTTGTTGACCGTGGCCACCACGGCCGAAAAGGCGGTGACGATGTCCAGACCCGTGAACAGCAGCACCATGGTGAGCCCCATGATGGTCGCGCCATAAATGAGCATGAAACCAAACGTGGCCGTCATCACCGACATGGGCAGCACCGCGCCGCCCAGTGTCACCGGGTTGATCACGCGCGGATGGATGATGCGCACCAGCTCGCGTCGGGCCTGCTTGATCAGCAAGACCATGCGCACCATCTTGATGCCACCGCCCGTAGACCCCGCACACGACACAAAGCAGCCCAGAAACATCAGCAACACCGGCGCAAACACCGGCCAGCTGGTGTAGTCCGTGGAGGCGTAACCCGTGGTCGTGGCCAACGAGAGCACGTGGAAAGCGCTGGTGCGCAAGGCCTCGGGAAAGCTGTCGACCACGTCGTGAACCGCGAGCAAACTGGCAATGAGCGCAATGGCCGTGAACAGCACCGCCAGGTAGGTCTGGATCTCGCGGTCGCGCAGGATCGGCATCAGCGAGCGGTTGCGAAACACGATGAAGTAGCGCAAGAAACTGATGCCCGCCAACGCCATGAACACGGTGGCAACGCCCTCGACGGCGTACGAATCGAAGTAGCCGATGCTGGCATCGTGAGACGAGAACCCCCCCAAGCCCATGGTGGTGCACATGTGCATGAAAGCATCGGCCCAGCTCATGCCGGCCCAGCGGTAGGCCAGCATGCAGGCACCCGAAAAGACAAAGTAGACGCCCCACAGCCCTCGCGCCGTCTCGGAGATGCGCGGCGTGAACTTGGCGTCTTTCATGGGGCCGGGTGTTTCGGCTTTGTAGATCTGGTACCCGCCCAGGCCCAGCATGGGCAACACCGCCACCACCAGCAGCATGATGCCCAGGCCACCCACCAGTTGCAGGAAGCAACGCCACACATTGACCGAGATCGGCAACGCATCCAACCCGTCCAGTGACGTTGCCCCAGTGGCCGTGAGCGCACTCATGGCCTCGAAGTACGCCTTGGTCCAGGTGATGTCGGGCACGATGAACATCATCGGCAGTGCCGAGTAGGCAGGCAAGACGATCCACACCAGGTTCACCAGCAGAAAGCCATCGCGGGCCTGCAGCTCGCGGGTGTGCCTTCTCGTCAGCGCCCACAGCGCCAGCCCGCTCAAGGCCGCGAAGGCCATCGCGGCCTCCCACACAAACCGGTATTGCTCGTGGTCTTCGCTCCAGGCCCACGCCAGCGGCACCACGAACACAAAAGCGAACGCAAACAGGATGCGAGAAAAAATGTTGAGGACCGGGAACAGCGAATACATTGCGAAAGCTATTTGCGCCAGAAGCCGGGCGTGAACAAGACCAGAAACGACAGCATTTCCAGGCGACCCAGGATCATGGCCAGGGTACACACCCAGGTCTGGAAATCGGTGAGTCCCGCGTAATTGCCTGCCGGGCCCACTTCGTTGAGGCCCGGACCCATGTTGTTGACGCTGGCCACAACCGCTGTGAAAGCGGTGTCAAAGGGCATGTCGGTCAACAACAAGACCATGGTCAAGCCGATGATGACGCCGCCGTACACCAGCATGAAACCCAAAACGGCAAAGATCGTGCGATCTTGCACCACATGGCCACTCAATGTGACCGGATTGACGGCCCGGGGGTGGATGATGCGCGACATTTCCCGCCGGGCCTGCTTGAGCAACATCACCATCCGCGCCATCTTGATGCCCGCCCCGGTCGA
>JBFHEQ010000065.1:0-10625 GCA_041584075.1 Hydrogenophaga sp. | reverse complement strand
GCGCAGCGCCTTGATCTCGTCCATCCATTTGGCGTAGCGGTCTGGCGCCTGGGCGGGGCGGGTTGCCGCGAGGCCAAAGTCTTCCAGGTTCACCAGACGGCGAATGCGCTGTGGCCGCACGCCGCTGTACATCATGGCCACGTTGCCGCCCATGCTGTGACCGACCAGATCCACGGGCTGGTCTCCGACCCAATGGTCGAGCAACGTATCGAGATCGGCCATGTAATCGGGGAACCAGTAGCTGTCGACATGGGAGGTTGCCCCCTCATCGATCTCGTCCAGACGGCAACTCTGCCCGAACCCCCGCCAATCGGGCGCGATGATCCAGCGCTCTGCGGCCAGGGCGTCCACCATGAACTGCCAGGACGCGGCCACATCCATCCAGCCGTGCACCAGCACAAGCGGGGTTTGTCCAGGCTGGGGGGCTCCCCACTGAAGCACATGGTATCGGTGGTCCCTCACAGGGATAAACGAGCTGCGGAAAGGCTTCTGGGCTTGGTACATTCGATCCATCATAAAGACACCTTTGGAGACCGGCGATGCAGAAGAGTCATGGCAGAGACAAGGCCACACCGGGGCTGGACCAGCGAAATCCTGTTCCGGTGCCAGCGCCTGCGACAGATGGCTATGAGGCGTTGCACGCCGGTTTTGGCTGGTCGGTGCCTGAACGCTTCAACATGGCCCAGGCCTGTGCCCGGCGCTGGGCCGACGACGCTGAAACCGCTGATCGCGTGGCCGTCATCGCGACCGGTGGCGATCGCCCGGACCGTTCCTACAGTTTCCGCGAGCTGCAGGAGCAGGCCAACCGCCTGTCCCATGCCTTGCATGCCCTGGGTGTGCGGCGGGGCGACCGCGTGGCCATCGTCATGCCGCAGCGCTTTGAAACCGCTGTGGCCTACATGGCGGTATTGCAGATGGGGGCGGTGGGCATGCCGTTGTCGCAGTTGTTCGGTCCCGAAGCGCTGGCGTTCCGCCTGCACGACAGTGAGGCCCACGTGGCCCTGTGTGACGGCAGCACACTGGCTGCGGTGCAGTCTGTGAGTGGCGAATGCCCTGCGCTGCATGCGGTGATCGGCTTGGGTGCCCGACAGTCGGGCGCCTCGGCACTGGATTGGGCGGCGGTGCTGGCCCAGGAGCCGGGCACCTACGAAGCGGTGAGCACCCTGGCGGAAGAACCAGCGGTGTTGATCTATACCAGCGGCACCACCGGCAACCCCAAAGGCGCGCTGATCCCCCACCGGGCCCTGATCGGCAACCTCACGGGCTTTGTGTGCAGCCAGAACTGGTTTGGTTTTGATCCCTTCGACGCCGAGGCGGTGTCCGAGGCGGTTTTCTGGTCACCGGCCGACTGGGCCTGGACGGGCGGTCTGATGGACGCGTTGTTGCCCACCCTGTATTTCGGGCGGCCCATCGTGGCCTTCAATGGCCGGTTCAGCCCCCAGGTGGCGTTTGAACTGATGGAGCGCCACGGCGTCACCCACACCTTTCTGTTCCCCACGGCGTTGAAAGCCATGATGAAGGCCGTGCCCGCGCCGCGCGAGCGGTTCCGGCTGGGCTTGCAGGCCATCATGAGCGCCGGCGAAGCGGTGGGGGACGCTGTGTTTGCCTACTGCGAGCAGCAACTCGGTGTGACCGTCAACGAGATGTTTGGGCAGACAGAAATCAACTACGTCGTGGGCAATTGCGCGCGGCTGTACCCGGCGCGGCCGGGCTCCATGGGCAAGGGCTACCCAGGGCATCGGGTGGCGGTGATCGACGACGAGGGCAACGAATGCGCTGTGGGTGTTCCCGGTGATGTGGCGGTGCACCGACTGGATCGCCATGGCGACGCCGATCCCATCTTTTTCCTGGGTTACTGGAAAAACGAAGCCGCGACCCGCAGCAAATACACGGGCGACCCCGCCAGCAGTTGGTGCCGAACGGGGGATATGGCCACCCGCGATGCCGACGGATACCTTTGGTACCAGGGGCGGTCGGATGACGTTTTCAAAGCCGCGGGCTACCGCATCGGCCCCAGCGAGATTGAAAACTGCCTCGTGAAACACCCGGCGGTGGCCAATGCGGCCGTCGTGCCCAAACCCGATGCGGAGCGGGGCGCCGTGGTCAAAGCCTATGTGGTGCTGTCACAGGAATACCTGCTGTCACACGCTGACCACCGCTCGGACCGCGCCGGTTTTGAACAGCAGCTCACCCTGGCACTTCAGGTGCATGTCAGGGGAAAGCTGGCCCCGTACGAATACCCCAAGGAGATCGAATACGTCGACGCGCTGCCCATGACCACCACGGGCAAGGTGCAGAGACGCGTCTTGAGGCTGCAGGAAGAGTCGCGCTACCGGGCGTCCGCCCAGACCGTGTAGCTTCAGTGGTCGGCCACGAACACTTCCACGCGGCGGTTCATGGCCCGCCCTTGGGCGGTCTTGTTGTCGGCGATGGGCTGGTCAGGGCCCCATCCCTGGGTGTTGAACCGCGCGGCGTCAACCTTGCGCTCGATCAGATAGTCCCGTGTGGCGTCGGCGCGCTTCAGCGACAGGGGCAGGTTGATCGCATCGGAGCCGAGGCTGTCGGTGTGACCCACGATCTCGATGGCCGTTTTGGGATGTTTGTTGAGGTTGTCGGCGAACACGTCAAGCACTTTCGCAAACGACGGGCTGACCGTGGACCGGCCCAGGCCGAAAGAAACGTCGGAGGGGATGTTGAGTTTGATGCGGCCTTCGGGCGTTTCACCGACCGTGATGCCAGCTGCGGTGAGGTCCTTGCGCAGTTCGTCGAGCTGACTGCGCATGTCGGCTGACATGGTGTCCGGTGCGGCGGCCGCGACGGCGGTCGCTGGCGGGATCGCCTGGGTGGCGGCCTCCGGAGTCTCACCAGGCGGGGTGGTGCACGCGGTCAACCATACACAAGACATGGCGATGCCGCCCATCCTCCAACCATGAAAAAAGCGGGCCGAACCCATCATCTGTTCCTCCTGAAAATTCACGTGGGGAACAGATCGACTGAACCCCTGCGCTCCATCCCTGCCGTCAGTCTGGCAAGGGCCATGATGCTCCGGCTCGGGGGCGCGCCAGCCAAGGCCGCGTCTCCGAGACAACATACCCGGTCGATGATGCATGACTTGGCGGCTTGTGAATAGAACCTTTGAATATATTTTTGAAAACTTTATGGGGATATTCGTTCTTAAGAGTTCATTTTCGCGTGGACGTCATGGCCGCCATGGCGGCACGACGTCGTGCCGCGAGACGCGCGCTGGCTATTGCAGAACGGTGAGGCAGACCGTTGAGCGGGGCGGGGGCGCCGGGCCGGATGAAGCGGCAATGGGCTGGCATTGAACATAGACCGGTCTAAACTGGTGCCTGGGTCGGGCGCCGCAAGCCCGACTGCCAACCGTCTCCCTTCTTCAATGAAAGCTTTCCGCATGAAGACCGTTCAACTGGGCGCGTCCGCGCTCCACGTCACCCCGATCTGCCTGGGCACCATGACCTTTGGCGAGCAGGTGAATGAAGCCGACGCCCACGCCATCCTCGACCGTTCGCTGGAGCGCGGGGTCAATTTCATCGATACCGCCGAGATGTACGCTGTGCCTGCCAAGGCCGAGACCTGCGGGGCCACAGAAACCATCATTGGCAACTGGTTTGCCCAGCGCCCAGGCGCCCGCGAGAAACTGCTGCTGGCCACCAAGGTGGCCGGGCCGGCGCGTGGCATGTCTTGGTTGCGGAGTGAGGTGACCAAGTCGGGCATCATCGAAGCGTGTGAAGGCAGCTTGCGCCGTTTGCAGACCGATGTGATCGATCTCTACCAGATCCATTGGCCCGCCCGCAATCTGCCCGCGTTCGGGGCCCTGTACTTCGATCCGGCGCATGACAAGCCGTGTGTGTCGATCCACGAGCAACTGGAGGCGCTGGCTGAACTGGTCAAGGCGGGCAAGGTGCGTGCGGTCGGTTTGTCCAATGAAACGCCCTATGGTGTGCACGAGTTCGCGCGGCTGGCCGAGCTGCACGGTTTGCCGCGCGTGGAAACGGTGCAAAACGCCTACTGCCTGATCAACCGCAGCCACGAAAACGCGCTCGACGAAACCTGCCATCGCCTCGGCGTTTCGCTGCTGGCCTATTCGCCGCTGGCCTTTGGTCTGCTCACGGGCAAATACGACACCACCGGGCTGGTGGGTGAGGCCGGGCGCCTGGCCTTGTACGAGTCGGTGCGCAAGCAGCGATGGGGCCGCCCCGAGTCGCTGGCGACGGCACGGCGTTACAACGCGCTGGCGCGTGAGTTCGGTTTGTCGCCCACTCAAATGGCGCTGGCTTTCTGTTACACCAACTGGCGCGTGGCCAGCACCATCATTGGCGTGACGTCGGTGGCCCAGCTGGATCAGTGTCTGGATGCCTGGGGAACCAAGTTGTCGGCCGAATTGATGGGAGAAATTGACAAACTGCGCTGGGAAGTCCGGGATCCGGCGCAGTGATTGTGACCCTCCCCGTCCGCTGCGCGCGACCCTCTCAAGGGGGGGCGGCGCTGGCGGCCTGGGGAAGCCATTTCCGAGGTGCCCCGGGTGTCGCGCACCTCGCCTCATCGTTGGTATCTTTCTATGGCCAAGAAAAATCATGTGAGTGAGACGCCCGCCACGGCGTGGTTGAAAGCCCATGGCGTGGTGTACACCGAACACCCCTACGAATACCTGGAGCACGGCGGCGCGCAGCACAGTGCGCAGGTGCTGGGGCTGGACCCGTTTGCCGTGGTCAAAACCCTGATCATGCAGGACGAAGGGGCCAAGCCCCTGGCGGTATTGATGCATGGCAACCGCACGGTGTCCACCAAAAACCTGGCGCGCCAGATTGGCGTCAAGTCGGTGGAGCCCTGCAAGCCCGAAGTGGCGAACCGGCACAGCGGCTATCTGGTGGGCGGCACGTCACCGTTCGGGCTCAAGCGCGAGATGCCGGTCTGGGTCGAGTCCTCCGTGCTGGCGTTGCCCGCCATCTGGATCAACGGTGGTCGGCGCGGGTACCTGGTGGGCCTCTCGCCGGCGGTGCTCACGGGTCCGCTGGGTGCCAGGCCGGTGTCCTGCGCGCTGGCAGAATAGGCCCCTCTGTTTTCTAGGAGCTGGTTGTGTCCTTTGTATTTCCCCTGCTGGCCGCGCTGGTGGCTTACCTGATCGGCTCGTTGTCGTTTGCGGTTCTGGTGAGCCGCAGCATGGGACTCAACGATCCGCGCACCTATGGGAGCAAGAACCCCGGGGCCACCAATGTGCTGCGTTCCGGGAACAAAGCCGCGGCCATCGTGACGCTGTTGCTGGATGCCATCAAAGGCTGGCTGCCGGTGGTGGCCGTTGCCTGGTGGGGCGGCGCCTGGGGGCTGGGCGAAGGCACGGTGGCGCTGGTGGGGCTGGCGGCGTTTCTGGGGCACCTGTACCCCATTTTTTTCCGGTTTGAAGGCGGCAAGGGTGTGGCCACAGCGGCCGGCGTCATCATCGGGTTTCAGCCCTGGCTGGGGCTGGCGGCGCTGGCCACCTGGGTCATCATCGCCTACTTTTTTCGGTATTCGTCGCTGGCCTCCATTGTTGCGGCGGTGTTTGCCCCCTTCTTTTTTCTGCTCGGTGACGGCGTGGCCTGGGATGCCCCCAACGCGATGGTGCTGAGCCTGGCGGTGATGGGTCTGCTGCTGGTCTGGCGCCACACCGAGAACATCAACCGCCTGATCGCAGGCAAAGAAAGCAAACTGGGAGCCAAGAAATCATGAGTCAGGATCTGGTGCGACAAGACGTGGGCGCGCGTTTGAGCGAAGCCGCCATTTTCAATGGCGTGGTGTACCTGGCGGGCATGGTGCCCGAGCGCGGTGCTACCGACCTGCGGGGTCAGACTGAAGACGTCCTGGCGCAAGTTGAGCAGCGCCTGCAGGCAGCCGGCAGCGACAAATCGCGCATCCTGCGTGCCCAGATTTACCTCACCAACATCGCAGACATCGGTGTGATGAACGAAGTCTGGGATGCGTGGGTGGTGCCAGGTTCAGCGCCGCCGCGCGCCACCGTGCAAGCCCCACTGGCCGACCCTACCTGGCACATTGAAATCGTGGTCACCGCGGCACAGCGGTAAACGAGCCGTCGGCGGCCAGAAAGGCGCGAACCCATAACGCCGCAGAGCTGGCTTCGCCAGTCCGCCAGCGTTGCCCCTTGGGGGGTGACGCCGAAGGCGGCGCGGGGGGAGCCAGTGCTACCGCTTCTCCAGCGTCATCTGGTCGTTGGTGCGCTGCATCTGGAAGCGGGTAAGGAAGGTGTTGCCCAGTAACACATAGGGCATGGCCTGGGGGCTGATCACCGCCTGCACATCGTAGACCACCACATCACCGATGCGCACGTGGTTCAGTCGGATCACATGGCCGACCACAGCGCCGTTGGCGGTGTTGATCTGTACTTTCTCGCCGTGATCGTATTTCAGATTGATGCGGCGGGCCTCGGGCTCACCGATGCCGATGCCGGTGGCGCCTGTGTCCACCATGAACTGCACCGTCTTGCCGTTGATCTGGCCCTGGGGCATGAAATGGCCCCGGGCATCGGCCGTCATGACGATGCGCTGGCCCGATCCTGCCGGTGCACCCCGGCTGCCCACGCTCACGGGCGCTGCACCCACGCGCAGGGTCTGGCGCTGGCCATCGATGGTGACCGTGGCCGACTCGCCTTCGGTGTTGACCAGGGTCACGCCCATGTGGGTTTGTCCCGGGCTCATGAAGCGAGGCGCCGATCCATCGATCACCAGCAAGGCCTTGCTGCCAGCCACACCAGACAACGCAACAGACTGCGCAGAAGCGGCGTGGACGGCAAACACCAGAGCGAGGGCAAGAAGAAGGCGCATGATCATGAGGGTGTTTGTTCAGGGCGTCGTGGAACCGGCTCCGCCAGGCCGCCAACGCCGCCCCCTGGGGGCGACGCCGCCGGCGGCGCAGGGGGCTCTCAATCCCTGAAGTTGTTGAACGACAGTGGCAAGTCTTTCATTTCGGCCCGGATCAGGGCCATGGCGGCTTGCAGGTCGTCGCGCTTGGCGCCGGTCACGCGCACCGCGTCGCCCTGGATGGCGCCCTGCACTTTGAGTTTGGCGCCCTTGATGGCCTGCTGGATCTTCTTGCCATCTTCGGTGCTGATGCCGTTTTTGACCTTCACGACCTGCTTGACCTTGTCGCCGCCGATTTTTTCAACCTTGCCGATGTCGAGAAAGCGCACATCGACGTTGCGTTTGGCGAGTTTGTTGCGCAAAACCTCTTCGACCTGCTGCAGCTGGAAGTCGGCATCGCCAAACAGGGTGATGTCTTTGTCTTTCAGTTCGATGCCGGCGCTGGTGCCTTTGAAGTCGAAGCGGGTGCCGACTTCCCGGGCGACCTGATCCACGGCGTTTTTGACCTCAACAAGATCGGCTTCAAGAACGGTGTCAAAAGAAGGCATGGGAGACTTTCGGAAATGCGTGAATGAGACAATACGACCATGTTAGTCGAGAACAACGTGGCTCTGCAGCCACTCAACAGTTTTGGCATTGCTGCCCGCGCTCAAAGCCTCATTCGCGTCCGCCATGAGGACGATTTGGCGGGCTGGCGAGCCCTGCCTGACTGGACGCCGCCTTCGTCAGAAGCGCCGGTTTTTGTGCTGGGTGGTGGCAGCAACCTGGTGATCACCGGCGACGTCAAGGCCTTGATGCTGAAGGTGGAAATTGCGGGGCGGCGGCTCATCGAGGAGAGTGACAAGGGCTGGCTGGTCGAGGGCGGCGCCGGGGAGAATTGGCACGCTTTTGTTGCGTGGACCTTGACGCAGGGCTGGCCCGGGCTTGAAAACCTGGCGCTGATCCCGGGCTCGGTGGGCGCGTCGCCGGTGCAGAACATCGGCGCCTACGGCGTGGAATTGCAAGACCGGTTCCACTCGCTCGATGCGGTGGACCTGACCAACGGCCAGGCTTTTTCGCTGGATGCGGCGCAATGTGGCTTTGGTTACCGCGACTCGGTTTTTAAGCACACGCCGAGCGATCAACGCAGCTTCGGCCTCGCCGGGCGCGCCTTGATCACGCGGGTGCGGTTCTGGTTGCCCAAACCCTGGCAGCCGGTGCTGGGTTACCTGGATCTGGAGCGCAAGATGGACGAGACCGGTATCCGCGAACCCGATGCGCAGCAGATCTTCGACTGGGTGGTGGCCATCCGCCGCGCCAAGCTGCCCGATCCCGCGGTCATCGGCAACGCCGGCAGTTTTTTCAAGAACCCCACGGTCAGCCCCGAACAATGCGCCGACATCATCGCACGCGATCCCAAGGTGGTGCACTACCCCATGGCCGACGGCAGCATCAAGCTGGCCGCGGGCTGGCTGATCGATGCCTGTGGCTGGAAAGGCAAGAGCGTGGGCAACGCGGCGGTGTACGAGAAGCAGGCGCTGGTGCTCGTGAACAAGGGTGGGGCAGAACACCCCTGTACGGGCGGTGAGGTGATGACCTTGGCGAAGGCGATCCAGACCAGTGTCTACGAGCGCTTTGGCATCTTGCTGGAGCCTGAGCCGGTGGTTGTCTGACGACCACCGGGTTGCCGTTCCAGGGCCTTTGACTTCGGCTCATTCCGGAGAGGCAGCAATGAAATTCGGCATTCTCGGCTGGGGAAAAATCGCCCGCACCCAGCTTGCACCCGCCATTCTGGAGGCGGGGCATGAAATCTCCATGGTGGGCAGTCGCGAGCCAGGTGCGGACCCATTGTCCGGACCACACGGTGTGCGCTGGGTCACCTATGAGGCCGTGCTGGCCGACCCCGAGGTGGAAGCCGTGTACATTGCGCTGCCCAACCATTTGCATGTGCCGTGGACGTTGCGAGCATTGGCGGCCGGCAAACACGTGTTGTGTGAAAAGCCGATGGCGCTGACGGTGGCGGAGGTCGATGCCGTGCAGGCGGCGGCAGAGCGATCCCGGCGACACATGCAGGAGGCGTTCATGGTGCGCCACCACCCTCAATGGCAGTTGTTGCGCGATTTGCCGCTGGGTGCCCTGCGCTCTGTGCAGGTGGGCTTTGCCTACGACAACCGCGACCCGGCCAACATCCGCAACCGCGCCGAATGGGGCGGCGGCGCATTGTGGGACATCGGATGTTACGCGGTGTTCGCTGGCATCTGGCTGTACGGCCGCGAGCCGGACCAGGTGCAGCTCCGAGTCACCGCACACCCCGAATGGGGCACCGACATCCATGCCCATGGCGAGCTGGGTTGGGGTGACGACGCTTGTTTGCAATTTCATGTGTCCACCCAAGCCGCGCGCCACCAGGCCGTGCGTGTGGTGGGTGAAAACGGCTGGGCCGAGTTGCTGGTGCCTTTCAACGCGCCGGCGCGGGCGTCGGTGCGCCATTGTTTGCAAGGCGGGATCAGCGATGACGCGATCACCGAAGCGCTGGGACCAGTGAACCAGTATGTTGAGATGGTGCGCGCCTTTGCGACTGCTGCGCAAAAAGGCGCCGTCGCCGATCTTCGTGAAAGCCGGGCGGTCGCCCAGACGCTGGTTCGGCTCAGACGCAGTGCCGGGCTTTGAATCCGCGCACTCATGCCATGGACCGGGCCAGAAGGCAGCCGGTGAAAAATAGTTGAATCCAATCCATGGACCCAGGCGTATTGAGATCAAGGGGGCCAGAAAAGGCCATGCCAGTTCAGGCACCCGAAATTTCTTTGTCACCTTGTTCAGATTGGAATCACCATGAAATCACTTGTTATTGCCACCATGCTCGCCACCACCGCTTTTGCCGCTTCAGCCATGTCGGGCAATGGAGAAATCTATGGCCACGACAAGGCTGCGGCCACTTCGATGACCGAAGCGTCCAAAACGCGAGCCGAAGTGGTCGCAGAGCTGCGCGAGGCCCAGAACGCCGGCACGCTGGCTTACGGCGAGTTCAGCTCCCGTCGCGGGTCGCGTGTTTTGTCTGCGGGTACCGCCTTGACCCGCGCGGAAGTGCGGATGGAGATTTCCGAGTTGGGAAAGAACGGTAGCTGGTCAAACCAGGGCAGCAGCAACGCCGCCATCTACCGCAATTGATGCACCACCCGTTCGAAAAAAAAGGCCTGACAGGGACGCCCTGTCAGGCCTTTTTTGGTGGGTTGAGCTTTTCAACCGATCCGGGTCCTGGGTTCGGTCAGGGCTTGCTGCCGCTGTCGTTGTCCAGCTTCAACATGTCGGCCCCTTCGCCCAGCGACAGCAGGCCGGTTTTGGCGTAAATGCCGAGTTTGGCGCGTGTGTCCACGATGTCGAGGTTGCGCATGGTGAGCTGACCGATGCGGTCGGCGGGCGTGAACGGCGCGTCTTCCACCTTCTCCATTGACAAACGCTCGGGCGCGTAGGTCAGGTTGGGGCTCTCGGTGTTCATGATCGAGTAGTCGTTGCCGCGGCGCAGCTCGATGGTCACTTCACCGGTGATGGCGCGGGCCACCCAGCGCTGGGCGGTTTCGCGAAGCATCAGGGTCTGGGGATCAAACCAGCGCCCCTGGTACAGCAGGCGGCCCAGTTTCAGGCCGTTGATGCGGTACTGCTCGATGGTGTCTTCGTTGTGGATGCCTGTGACCAGCCGCTCGTAGGCGATGTACAGCAAGGCCAGGCCAGGGGCTTCGTAGATGCCGCGGCTCTTGGCTTCGATGATGCGGTTCT
>JBFHEQ010000064.1:0-10629 GCA_041584075.1 Hydrogenophaga sp. | reverse complement strand
TTTGCGACGGATTATCACTGTGACAACAGCCAACATGGCCAGATAGTTGACCACCATGAACCATGGCGTGTTCCAGGCAATACCGTCAAACCCCCAGTAGGTCATCGGGTAGAGCACAGGGGACGGATAAAAATCAGCCGAGTGGGTGAAGACATCGATCAGGATGTGGGACCACCAGCCCAACAATGGTATCCAGAGGCGTCTCAACCATACCCAGCAGGCAGCGGTGACCACACCGGCAACCAAGGCGCTGTGCATCACACAATGCAAATGGTGGGTCAGTAGCGTCAGTGCAGGCGGCATCGAGGGCTCATAGCCCGGCAGAGCATTGGCATAAGCCTGCAAGACGGTCCAGCCATCGGACGTGACCAGTGCCAGGTACCCCAGAGGCAGCAACTGGACCAGGTCAGGCACCACCGCCATACCGACCGTCAGGGCGGTAGTCCGATAGTCCAGGCGCCGATGCCGATGTATCCACGCGGCTCCGAGACCTACCCAAACCCCATGGGCAACAATGTCCATGATCAAGGGCCCGGATGTGGAGCGCCGCTCTGAGTTGAGCCCGCTCGCAGGCGCAGGGCATTGCCTATCACCGAAACTGAACTCAGGCTCATGGCCAGCGCGGCGATCATGGGAGAGAGGAGCCAGCCGGTGAATGGGAACAGCAGCCCGGCAGCCAGCGGAACTCCGAGCGAGTTGTAGATGAACGCAAAGCCCAGGTTCTGTTTCATGTTGGCCACGGTCACCACCGACAGCGCGCGTGCCGTCGCAATGCCGCGCAAGTCGCCCTTGACGAGGGTGAGCTGCGCGCTGTTCATCGCCACGTCGGTGCCGGTGCCCATGGCGATGCCGACATCGGCCTTGGCCAGAGCGGGCGCGTCGTTGATGCCGTCACCGGCCATCGCCACGACACGGCCTTCTTTCTGCAGCTTCTCAACCAGCGCCAGCTTGTCGGCGGGCTTGACCTCGCCGTGCACCTCCTCGATGCCCAGGCGCTTGCCCACGGCGCGTGCGGTGGTCAAACCATCGCCCGTTGCCATGACGATGCGCAGTCCCGACTTGCGCAGCGCGTTCAGCGCTTCCTGCGTGGTGGCCTTGATCGGGTCCGACACCGCGAGCAGACCGGCAAGCTTGCCGTCCACGGCCAGGTGCATGACGCTGGCGCCCTGGGCGCGCAGTTCTTCTGCCTGAGCCTTAAGCGCTGCAACGTCGATACCGAGCTGATCCATCAGCGCGGTGTTGCCCAGCACCAGCGCCTTGCCGTCAACATTGCCGCGCACGCCGATGCCCGACTCGGAGTCGAACTGTTCGGGCTTGGACAGGTCCAGGCCTTGTTCTCGCGCGGCGTTGACAATGGCCGCGGCGAGCGGGTGCTCGCTGCCCTGGTCCAGACTGGCTGCAAGGCGAAGTACCTCGATATCCTCAAAACCTTTCGAAGGCACGGCCTTTTCGAACACCGGGCGTCCCTCGGTGAGCGTGCCGGTTTTGTCCACAATCAAGGTGTCGACTTTTCGCAAGTTTTCGATTGCGGCAGCGTCGCGAAACAGCACACCGCTGGTCGCGCCCTTGCCGGTCGCCACCATGATGGACATGGGCGTGGCCAGACCCAACGCACAGGGGCAGGCAATGATCAGCACGGCCACTGCGTTGATCAGGCCAAACACCCAGCCCTGCTCGGGCCCAAACAGGCCCCAGGCGAAAAAGGTGATCAAGGCAACCGCCACCACGGTGACCACAAAGTAGCCAGCGACCACATCGGCCATGCGCTGCATGGGCGCGCGGGAACGCTGCGCCTGTGACACCATCTGCACGATTTGCGACAGCACGGTGGCCGAGCCCACATGCTCGGAACGCATGATCAAGGCGCCGCTGGTGTTCATGGTGGCACCGATCAGTTTGTCACCGGCGCGCTTGGTCACGGGCAGGGGTTCGCCGGTGAGCATGGACTCGTCCAGCGCGCTGGAGCCTTCGACCACGATGCCGTCCACTGGTACTTTCTCTCCGGGCCGCACCCGCAACAGGTCGCCCACGTGCACATGGGACAGCGGCACATCTTCTTCGCTGCCATCTTCTGCGATGCGGCGCGCGGTCTTGGGCGCCAGGCCCAGCAGCGACTTGATCGCCGCCGATGTCTGCGAACGCGCTTTCAACTCTAGGATTTGACCGAACAGCGTCAAGGAGATGATCACGGCAGCCGCTTCAAAGTAGACAGCCACAGCGCCATTGCTCACGAACGCGGCCGGAAAGATCTGCGGCGCGATGGTGGCCACGACACTGTAAACGAAGGCCACGCTGGTGCCGGTACCGATCAGCGTCCACATGTTGGGGCTGCGGTGGATCAGCGATTGCACGCCACGCACGTAGAAAGGCCAGCCCGCCCACACAGCGACCGGAAGCGACAACACCAGCTCGATCCAGGTTTGGGTGCGCGGCGCGAACCAGCCCAGGCTGTGACCAGCCATCGCCAGCACCATGACCACCACCGAGAACGGCAGAGTCCACCAGAAGCGGCGCGTGAAGTCGATCAGCTCGGGATTTTCTTCATCGTCCAGCGACGGCATCACAGGTTCAAGTGTCATGCCGCATATGGGGCAATTGCCCGGCTGGTCCTGCCTGATCTCGGGGTGCATGGGGCAGGTGAAGACAGTGCCGGCGACTTGTGGCGCGGCATCGACAGGAGCTGCCTTGGAGTTGCCACCCGCATATCGATCGGGCTCGGCGGTGAATTTCGTCAGGCACTTGGCGCTGCAGAAATAGAAGGGTTTGCCGTCGTGCTCCGCGTGGTGCTCCGACTGCGCGGTGACGGTCATGCCGCACACCGGATCTTTCAGACCTACTTCATGGGCCTGAGGCGTTGCAGGGCCATGGGCGTGGCCGGCGTGGTTATGGGTTGATTTCATGTCCATGGTGCTTATTCCTCGTCCTTCTTGTTGGATTTGTTGGAGTGCCCGCCATGGCCATGAAAGAAATGCATCAGCGGGCAGGCCAGCAGCACGAGGTAAATCCAGTTGCCGGCAAACTGGTCCCAGTTCTCGCGCAGCACGAAGTAACCTGCGATGGCGGCAACCATCCACAGGGCAATCTTGAGCGATCGGCTCAACAGCGGTGCGCGACCTGGAACAGTGGGTGTTTTGTGGTCAATCGTTGTCATCTGGATTTGTCCTTTTCTGGTCAGCGGATGCCAACGGCATCTCTCTCAAGCTGGAAGATAGACCTTGACATCATGTGAATGTCAAGTCCGCCCTCAGTCATTGGTCAACCATCCAACCGAGCCACTTACGACCGCTGGCGTCGCGGTCCAGAAGAGCCTTGCGCTCTTCGTACTGCTCGATCGTGAGCTCACCACTGGCCATCCTTCGGCGCAGCATTTCGTGGGGTGTCTCGGATGGGCCGCGACGCCGACGTCCAGGTCGCCCCCAACCGTAATACGCGATCACGCCAATCAGCGCCACCCAGAAGATCCACCACAGGCCGTACATGCCGCCCATGGCATAGCCATCGTTGAAGTGCATGTATTTCTCCTTCGGCTTCAAGTAGCGTTGGCGGTGGACGCGCTGATAGCGCTCTTAATCCGAATCAGCCGCTCTCGCACCTCAAGTGCCACGCGCGCAACTTCGGGATTTGGGGTCATCTGCATCACGGCAACGGGATCCATGAAGGCAACGCAGAAACGACCGTCCTTCTCTTCGCGCACGACCACGTTGCACGGCAGCAGCAAACCAATGTCGGGCTCTGCCTCAAGGGCTCGGTGCGCGAGCGGAGGGTTGCAGGCGCCGAGAATCCGGTAGGGGCGACCGTCGACTCCGAGCTTGGCCTTCATGGTGGCCTGAACATCGATCTCGGTGAGCACGCCGAAGCCTTCGCTCTTCAGTGCTTCGGTGACGCGTTCGACCGCCTCCGCGAAGTCCTTGCCCGAGATCTCACAATGAAAGCCGTAGGCGGTGGCCATCGGGTCCGATGTCGTGGTGGGCGCGTTGCTCATGGGTTGCCCCTCACTTTGTCGCCGGGACCGACTGCATGCGGTCCATCATCATCTGCATCATGCTCTGCATCATGTCCATGCGCATTTCCATCATTTGATGGCGCTGCGGCAGGTCCGGCGTGGCCGCGCCCGGGTCACCTATCCCCTGCATGCCCGCCATGCCACCCATGGGCTTCATGCCTTTCATCATGTCCATGCCTTCTTGCATGGCCTTCATGTGCTCGACCATCAGCGCCTCACGTTCGGTCGGCGTCTTGGCGGCCGCCATCTTGGTGTGCAGCGCCTGCATCGTGGCCATATGCTGCTGCATGTGCTGTTGCATCTGCGGCATCGACCACATGCCCATGGGCACACCGGCCTGGGGTGTGTCCTGCTGGGTCGTGGTGCTGGCTGCCTGAGTGGAGGGGTGGTGCTGGGTGTGCTCTTCCGCTGGTTGTGCCGAGACGGCAAATGCCGTGCCGGCGACAGCTACGGCCAGAAGGGTTCGAATCAAGGTGGACATATCGATTCCTTATTTGAGGGAACGCATGGCGAGATGCCATGGGGTCACTGTAGGAATCGACTCAGGTCTGCAAGATGACCCGAAGATGACAACAACGTCAGGTTCAGCGTGGCGACTGCTGCAGGGCCTGGCGATTGATGTCGTCGTGGTGGCGTCGGGTCTCAGGTGACCACTGCGACTTGATCCAGGACAGAACCGCCACGATGTCGGCATCGCTGAGCGAATCGCCAAAGGCGGGCATGTTGGTGGCATAGTCGGGCATGCCAACGGCCTTCGCTACCCCTTGTTTGGTGATGCGAATCAACACATCGTCCGGGTGGTGCCAGGTGTGGCCGCTCCCGTCGTGAGGCGGCGCCGGCAAGCGGCCATCGGCACCCCGCTCCCGCCAATTCGTTTGCCCTTCCAGCTTCACACCATGGCAAATTGCGCACCGGGCCTGATAGATCTGTGCGCCTTGCTTGAGCATCGCAACGTCATCCGGGCGAAGCAGCCCGGCAGGAGCTGACTGGTCGAGGCCAGCTGATCGCGACCAAAAAAGGGCTGCGGCTACCCCAGCCAATGCCAGGAGAGCCGCAGCCAACCGGAGACGCTGAAAACTCAGGTTCACTTCGCCGGCTGGATGTCCGTCACCGTCATCTGACCGTTCTCATTCGTAACCATGAACTGTATCTTGGCCCCAACACTGGTTTTGTCCAGCAAGGCCTTGTCCTTGGCCGTGAAGACCATGGTCATGCCGGGCATGTCCATGTGCTTGATGTCACCATGCTTGATGGTGATTTTGCCGGCGTCCTTGTCAATCTTGCGCACCTCGCCGTCGGTCATGCCAGGCGCTGCCGCCATACCCGTTTTTCCTTGATCCATGTTCGTTTGAGCAAACACGGGGTTGATGGAAATGGCCGTAAGAGTTAGCGCGGTTGCGCTCAAAATCATTCGCAGTTTCACTTTGAATCCTCGTCGTTGAATTGTTTTGACACCAATTGGAGGCGGCTTACTTGGCCGCCACTTTGACCTGACCCTTCATGCCGGCTTCGTAGTGGCCCACATGGAGGCAGGCAAAGTCCACCACACCGGGCTTGGTGAAACGCCAGATCACCTCGCCCTGTTTTCCTGGTTTGAGGGAAATCTTGTTGGCTTCTTCGTGCTCCATGCCCGGGAACTTCTTCATGACCTCATAGTGCTCCTTGAGCTCCTTTTCTGTGCCGAGGCTGAACTCATGTGGCACCTTGCCGGAGTTCTTGATGACAAAGCGGATGGTTTCGCCCTTCTTCACCGACACGTTCGACGGCGTGAAGCGCATGCTGTCTGCTGCGTCCACCTCGATCGTGCGCGTGACGTTTGCGGCGACGCCTGCCTCACCGATAGGCGATTCATCGTGCCCACCGCCGTGGGTGCCACCAGCGAAGGCAGCAGATGCAGCCAAAGCTGTAGCAGCGAAAGCAAAACCAGCACGCGAGACGATGTTGAACTTGTGGAGTTTCATAGGACTTCTTTCAGGGTTGAGTTGGGAAACGGTAGAGGAAAGCGGTTTTTAGGTGATGCGTGAGTCAGTCAGTGAGACATGCCCTTGGCCATGGGTTTAATGGCCTTGGCTGTTGCCGGCGTCGTGTCGCTGCTGGCCGCTGGGCGTGGTGCTGGCGGGAGCGCACCATTCCATTCGTACGCCACGGTGCCTTCGGGGAACTTGTAGTGACCCGGATTCTTGTAGTCGCCCGGTTTTTGATCCTTGCGGACCTTGAAAACCGTGAACATGCCGCCCATTTCCAGCGGTCCGAACTGACCGGTACCGGTCATCATGGGCGCCGTGTTGTCGGGAATGGGCATCTGCATCTCGCCCATGTCGGCCATGCCGCGTTCGCCCATCAACATGTAGTCGGGCGCGACCTTCTGAATCTTCTTGACCAGACCGCGGTGGTCCGCACCAATCATGGTGGGCACATCGTGCCCCATGGCGTTCATGGTGTGGTGGCTCTTGTGGCAGTGCATGGCCCAGTCACCTTCTTCGTCTGCAATCAGCTCGATCTGGCGCATCTGACCCACGGCCACATCGGTGGTGACCTCGTACCAGCGCGTGCTGGGCGGGGTAGGGCCACCGTCGGTGCCCGTGACCAGGAACTCGTGCCCGTGCAGGTGGATCGGGTGGTTGGTCATGGTGAGGTTACCAACCCGGATGCGCACCCGGTCGTTCAAGCGCACATTGAGCGTATCGATTGCCGGGAACACCCGACTGTTCATGCACCAGATGTTGAAGTCCGTCATGGTGTTGATCTTGGGCGTCTTGCTACCAGGCTCCACGTCAAAGGCGTTGAGCAGGAAGCAGAAGTCCCGATCCACCTCACTGATGTGCGGGTGCTTGCCCTTGGGGTGGGTCACCCACATGCCCATCATGCCCATGGCCATCTGTACCATTTCATCCGCATGTGGGTGGTACATGAAGGTGCCGGGGCGCCGTGCCTCGAACTCGTACACATAGGTCTTGCCTACGGGGATGGCGCGCTGATTCAGACCGCCGACGCCGTCCATTCCGTTGGGCAGGCGCTGACCATGCCAGTGAATTGTGGTGTGCTCAGGCAGCTTGTTGGTCACAAAGATGCGCACGCGGTCACCCTCAACTACTTCAATGGTCGGCCCAGGACTCTGGCCGTTGTAGCCCCACATGTTGACCTTGAAGCCAGGCGAGACTTCGCGAACCACGGGTTCGGCCACCAGATGGAATTCCTTGACGTTGTTGTTCATGCGCCAAGGCAAGGTCCAGCTGTTGAGGGTCACCACGGGGTTGTACGGGCGACCGGTTGTCGGGATCAAAGGCGGCGCCGTTTCCACCGACGTCTGCATGACCGGTTCTGGCAAACCCGCCAAGGCGGATCGTGCCACGGCCAGGCCGGCCACGGAAGCCGCAGCACCTGCAAAAAACTGGCGCCTGGAGTTGGTATTGGAATTGGTTTTGGTCATGTGTTGTGTCCTTTCAATGCGCTGCTGCTGCCGGGGCATCGCCTCCGGCGCCCCCCAGACTCACAAAACTGGCGGGCTCTCCGCCTTGCAAGACCCACTGAAGATCGGCTTCGGCGAGCCAGAAGTCGCGTTGTGCGCTGATGGCATCAACCGTGGCCTGGGACTGGTTCTGTACTTCGTCCAGCAGGTCCCATACGCTCTTGAGCATGCCGTTGTAGTGCAGCACCGTCTCTTCGGTGATGAACTCACGGGTTTTCAGAATCTCTCCCTGGCTGTCTTGTGCCAAGGCGTGGGCAGCCCAATAGACGTTCATGGCCGACTTCGACAGAGCACGATTGCGCAGGCCTTCGGCACCTGGCAAGTGGTTGCGAACCGCTTCGGCGCGCTTCTGCAGTTCGTCGAGTGTCGTGGGTTGCACCGGGATGGCCGGCAGCTGGTCCGGCAACTCAAAGCCATCTTGCAGGCCTGTTTGCCCCATCGTCTTGACCAAAGCGGCCTGCGCCTGAGCGGCGGCTTGCTGGGCTCGCCGCAAATTCATGCGTGCGTTGGATGCCGCCAGTTGAACGGGGGACAGTTGCAGTTTGCTCCAGTTGCCCACCGTCACCATGCGCTGTCCCAGCTCAAAGGCCGCCTGCGCGGCTTCGAGCATGTCACGCTGGTGCTTCAACACCTGTTGGGCTGCCACGGCCTCGATCCAGGCTTTACGCCCCACCGCTGCCACCTCCAGCACCTCACCGGCGTCATCGACACGACGTTGAAGGCTGGGGTCGAGTTCAGTCCAGCGGCCTTCAGCGATCAGCTGTTCGTTTTTTGGACCCAGCCGAGCCAACGGACGGGCCAGATCGCGGTGCACCATCCAGGCCATCCGGACCGCTGTGTCCGCGGTGGGGATGGCTACACCCGGGGTGCTTTCTGGAGTCGGGGTGGCGGTACTGGCATTGGCCTGCTCCCATTTGAGCACGTCAACATGGCCGCGCTTGAGCGCCCCCACCGCGTCGTTGGCGCGACGCCAGTCGGCCTCCTGTGTCGAGCTGGCGGTCTGCGCAGCCAGCGCAAATGGAAGGGCCAACAGGCCCGCCACCAGCACCTGGCTTGTGGCTCGGTAACTGAAAAAAGATTTCACTGCAATCGCTCCTTTTGATGTGAATCAAGTGGAGCGAAGTATGGTGAACCGAGTTCGTCACAACCCTGTCGGCTGGATTACAAAAAAGTCAGTTTCTGTCACGCATGCTCCATTTCGAGCAAACTTGCGGTCAGGAGAATTTGATCGTGAAAATTCTGATCGTTGAAGACGAACCCAAAGCGGGTAACTACCTCAGCCAAGGCCTGCGCGAGGCCGGCTTTGCCGTGGACCTCGTCACCAATGGCATTGACGGTCTGCACCATGGCCTAGAGGGGGACCACGATCTGGTGATCCTGGATGTCATGCTGCCTGGGTTGGACGGGTGGCAGGTGCTCAAGAGCCTGCGCAGTCAGGGGCGACAGATGCCCGTGCTCTTCCTCACGGCACGCGATCAAGTCGAAGACCGCGTCAAAGGCCTGGAACTGGGTGCTGACGACTACCTGGTCAAGCCGTTTTCGTTTGCCGAGTTGCTGGCCAGGGTCCGGACGGTCCTGCGACGCGGCCGTTCAGGTCTCGAACCCACTTCGATGAAAGTAGCCGACCTGGAGCTCGACCTGCTGCGCCGGCGGGTGACCCGGTCTGGCAAGCGCATCGACCTGACGGCCAAGGAGTTTGGTCTGCTGGAGCTGCTGATGCGCCGCCATGGCGAGGTGCTGCCGCGCTCCCTGATCGCCTCGCAGGTGTGGGACGTGAATTTTGACAGCGATACCAATGTGATCGAAGTGGCCATGCGGCGCTTGCGGGCCAAGGTGGACGATGCATTTGAACCGCGCCTGATCCAGACTGTCCGCGGGATGGGCTACGTCCTCGAAGCACCCGAGC
Source organism: Hydrogenophaga sp. (assembly GCA_041584075.1). Classification (GTDB taxonomy): domain Bacteria; phylum Pseudomonadota; class Gammaproteobacteria; order Burkholderiales; family Burkholderiaceae_C; genus Hydrogenophaga. The sequence continues at coordinate 1,251 of JBFHEQ010000064.1, read as the reverse complement.
ACACACACTGATGTTCGGCCAGTTGTCGCTGACGGCGCGCCTGACCGCGCTGTATACCTTGGTATCGGCCTGCGTTCTGGTCGGGCTGGGCTTCTTGGTCTCGTACGCGGTGATTCGACACTTTGTCGAACTCGATACGGATTACCTCAAGGACAAGATCGACCTTGTGCGAACCATCGTCGGTGACTCACGCTCACCGACGATTGCGATGACTCGCCTTGATGAGTTGTTGACGAGTCACCGCGGATTGCTTGTCGAGCTGCGCAATAACGCGGAGAAAGTGTATGGCGAAAAAGGATCGGTGTTATCCACTTTGCCGTCATCCATCGGTGCAGATGGGCGCACATTCGACTGGAGGGTTGGTGACCAATCCCTGCGCGGTCTGAGAGCAGCGTTGCGACCTCCTGCAAGTTGGCCGGGCCAGGCCGCTGACCGCGCACCACTAGAACTGCTGATCGCACTGGACACAGCGCACCATACCCATTTCATGCAGTCGCTCAGACGCACTCTGGCGCTCTACCTGATAGGCGCGATCTTGATCAGCGGTCTACTGGGGTGGTGGGCCGCCCGCCGTGGCCTGGAGCCGTTGCGAGTCATAAGGGAGCGCACGATGACAGTCACCGCCCAAAAGCTTGATCAGCGCATGCCTGTCGAAGCGGTTCCGGTGGAATTTGCCGATCTGGCGCAAGGGTTGAACGACATGCTCGGCCGGCTTCAGGCGGACTTTTCACGCTTGCAGGAATTCTCTGGCGACCTGGCGCACGAATTGCGAACCCCCATCAACAACCTGCTGACCCAGACCCAGGTGTCGCTGGCGCAGAAGCGGGACGTGAGCGTGTACCAAGACATCCTGGCGTCCAATGCCGAAGAGCTGCAGCGACTGGCCCGGATGGTCTCTGACATGTTGTTCCTGGCCAAAACGGAACATGGGATCGAGTTGCCGAACCGCGAGACCGTGTCGCTCATCGACGAGGTACGGGACCTGTTCGAATTCTACGAAGCGCTGGCGGAGGAGAAGCAAATTGTCATGGAAGCGGATGGCAATGCGCATATCGTTTGCGACCGGCTGATGATCCGCCGCGCGATCAGTAACCTGCTGTCCAACGCGATACGGTACTCGCCGCCGAACGGGCCTGTGCGGGTGTCGGTGACCCAGGGTGACGGTCAGATCCAGCTTTGCGTGCACAACGCCGGTCCCGCAATCCCTGCCGCCGACCTCCCACGGCTGTTCGACCGTTTCTACCGGGCAGA
>JBFHEQ010000063.1:0-10636 GCA_041584075.1 Hydrogenophaga sp. | reverse complement strand
TTCAGCGAAGCGTGGTCGATATCGGCCGACATCACCACTTGAAACCGGTCCACCTCAAAGGCCAGATAGAGTGGGCGTGCTTGCCAGGACGTCCACGCGCCGTAGCACATAGCCAGTACTTGGACCAACACCACCAGACTCATGTCGAGCCAGAGTTCTCGCCTGGGTTTCGCAGGGTTGAACAGCACCAGCGTCAGCAGCGGACCGCAGACCACATCCACACCCACGATCAGCAAAAAGAGCTCGCGCCCGCCCGACAACTCCCGGTAGGGGTAGGGGTACCACAGACCCAACACCACCCAGGCAAACACCAAGGCCACGAGGACGCTGCCTAGAAAATGGAACCCTGCCGCCTTGAGCGCGACACGAAAACGGGAATCTGACTTCATGGTTCAACTGTGCCTCACCGCATGGGCATCAAGAGGGCAAAAAAAAGAGCGCCGAGGCGCTCTTTTCCAACAGACCACCTCGATCAAAAGATCAACGGCACTCGGAAGGCATGTACTTGGCGGGCATTGCCGTGGCAGCTGCCGCGACTGTACGGTTCGCAAGGGCGCGACCGGTGGCTGCAACGTTGGTAGTGGAGGTGCAAGCCCAGTCGATTGCGCCTTTGGAGGTAGCAACCGGAGTTGTAATGCCACCACCGATACCGTCATCGACGTTAGGGGCCAGGTTGAAAGTGAAACCATCCAGACCGGTGGGAATACCGTTACCAGCCGTGGCAGCCACAGCGACCGACACAACCCAGTTGGCACCACCAGCCGCAGGCCAAGCTGGGCAGGCTGCGGCCGTTGGCACACCGCCAGCTGCGTTGTTGTAAACACAATAGTTTGTCACGTACTTCGAAGCTTTTTCCACAAAAGGCGTGGCATTGATAGCTGCGGAGGCACCGTTCAAGCCTGACAAACCGTCAGACTGGAAGGCCTCGCTCAACACACCCTTGGCTGCGGAACCTGCGATCACGGCTTCAGAGACCTTTGCGCGGACCGTGTAGTCTTGGTACGCGGGCAGAGCAACAGCAGCCAAGATACCGATGATGGCCACCACGATCATCAATTCGATGAGGGTGAAACCTTTTTGCATGGAACGCTTCATGAGAAAACTCCTTGATTGAGGGGGAAAACAAAACCACGATGGGTAGAAGACAGGTTGTATGCAGCAGGGACCGTGCCAACAGGAAATAGGGGGGATTTCCTGCGCTATTTCACGGTTGAGGCCCTTCGGGTGACATTTTTTGCGGCCTGAGCGCCCTGATCGGTGACGTTTTTTGTCACCCTCGGCGCTTGTGACGTTTTTTGTCGATCCGTTTCAAAGGGTATGCCGCCCTGCCCGGTGCCCTCAACCGCCCATCACAAGTCGAACGTCTGCCCCGCGCTCAACCAGCGAATATCGTGCCGCACGTTACCGGCCCGGCTGGGCAGTTGATCGAAGCGCTGGATCTCTTCCATGATCAAGCCGGTCTCAGCCGGCTTGGTGTGGGTGATGTAGATGGGGTAGCGCTGATCGGGGCTGATCTGGTCAAGCTCTGAGGCCAGCACGCTGGGGGCGAGGTGCAGGCTGCGGCGGGCCAGGTCTTTTTCGCGGTCGCTGAAGGCGGTCTCGATGATGAGCATGGCCACTTTGAGCTGGTTGACCCGTTGCCAGAAAGCCGGGTTGCGTTCGGTGTCGCCGCTGAAAACCCAGTAGCCGGCGTCCGACGCGGCGGCGTAGCCCACGGCCGGGACCGTGTGCACGGCCGGCAGCACCTCGATGGATTTGCCACCCACTTCCAGCACCTCGCCCTCAGAGATGGGCACAAAGCGCATCAACGGCGCGTCGGCACTCGGAATTGCGGCGAAGTCGGGCCAGATGAGGTTGTTGAAAATATGCACCCGCAGGGCGGCGATGGTGCCAGGCAGGGCATGGACCTGCAAGGGTGGCGCTTTGGCCGCGAGACGCAGGGCGGCGACGGCGTCCAGCATCAGCGGCAGGCTGGCGACGTGGTCCAGGTGGGAATGGGTGAGCAACACATGGTTGATGCGCGCCATCTCGGCCAGGCTCAGGTCGCCCACGCCGGTGCCGGCGTCGATCAACACATCCTCATCCAGCAAAAAAGAGGTGGTACGGCAACCTTGCGCGATCGCGCCGGAGCAACCCAGGACTTTGACCCTCATCGGTGGTGGTGTGCTTGTCGGTGGTGGCGGAGCCAGGGATGCCTGCTGTGGGGGCCGGCAGGCGGGGGTTATTTGGTGTCGAGTTGGGTCGTGCCATCCCATTCCGGACCGGGCGGCGACCGTTTCATGGAGACTACCCGTTGTGCATAAAGCCGGTAAAGGACTTTTTTCTCGTTCTGACGCTGGAGATTGAGGAGATGCAATTCGCAGGCGTCCCAGTCGCGCGCCAGCCACGCCGCCCAGGCCCGCTTCCATTCGCGTTGTTCATCGATCTGCGCTGGCGATAGCTGTTCTTGGAGGCACAAGGGGGTGTAAATGTCCACAGCCCGGGCCTTGCCTTTCACGCGCACCCGGTCCAGCAGTTGCCAGGCAAAGGCCGGCGCCTGCGCCCGCGTGGATTCGCTGGCCACGATGTCCACGCCATACAACCGGGACAAGGCCTCCAGGCGGGCGCCCAGGTTCACGGCGTCGCCGATCACGGTGTAGCTTCGGCGCACGTCCGAGCCCATGTCGCCCACACACATCTCGCCGGTGTTGAGCCCCAGGCCCACGCCGATGGCGCTTTGGCCGGCGGCCGCGCGGTCGCGGTTGATGCTGTGGATGGACTCGGCCATGGCCAGCGCTGTCTGCACCGCCTTGTGGGCGTGGTCGGGCAACTCGACCGGGGCTCCCCAGAAGGCCATCACGCAGTCGCCCATGTATTTGTCGATGGTGCCGAGGTGGGTTCGGATGATCCGGGTCAGGCGGCTGAAGACCTGGTTGAGCAGGGCCTGCAGCGCCGTGGGCGACAGGGTCTCGGCGATCTGGGTGAACCCCCGCATGTCGCAAAACATCACGGTGAGCTCCCGGGTCTGAGCCTGCATGGAATAGCTGGCCGGGTCCTTGACCATTTCAGCCACCAGCGTGGGTGGCACATAGGTGCCAAAGAGCTGGGCCAGCTCGCGCTTGGAACGGCTCTCCACCAGGTAGCCATAGCTCATGTTGAGCGCAAAAGCCAGGCCGGCCATCACCAGCGTGCTGGCCAGGGGCAAGACCAGTCCATGGCCCAGGTACAGCCAGGTGTTGAGGCCGACGATGGCGCCCACCACGGCCACGCTGAGGGCCACGGCGCGGGACGCGCTCAACAGAGGCAAAGCCAGGGCCAGCAAGAGCCCGGCAGCCACCAGCACCACGAGCTCGTAGCCCAGGGCGTAGTCGGGTTGGGTGATCAGCTCCCCGTCAAGCAGGCCGGCGATCAGGTTGGCGTGGGTTTCCACGCCGGGGTAGGTTTCGCCCACCGGCGTCACCCGCAAATCGAGCAAGCCGGGCGCGGTGGTGCCCACCAGCACGATCTTGTTGGCCAATTGCCCCGGCGCCAGCCGGCCCGCGAGCACATCGGCCGCAGAGATGTAGGTGAACGAGCCCCCGCCGGGGCCGCCCCGCCCCCTGAAGGGCACCAGGGCCGAGACCCGGTGGTTCACCGGGATGGCCAGGCGCGAACCCTCGCGCACCAGCTGCACGCTCTCCAGCGCCTGGTAAGACCGGGGCAGCAAGCCATCCTGGGCGAACCCGGGTGCGACCCGGGGTGAGCCCAGCAGCAATCGGAACATAGCCAGGCCCAGCGACTCGTAGTACCGCCCACCGTGCTCGGCCAGCACCGGCAGGGAGCGGACCACGCCGTCGCTGTCGGTGATGGCATTGAAAAACCCGGCGCGCGGCGCGGCCTGGGCCAGGGGCGCGATGTTGGCGCCAAAGCCATCCCATTGGGTGGCCGGCATGCTGCGCCCGCCCAGCACGGCGCTGTCCATCACCGGCGCGGGCAACACACCGCTGGTGCGGCCGTCGCGGTCGCTGGTGAAGTAGTAGCCCAGCACCACCGGGCGGTCGCGGATGGCCCTGGCCAGTTGGGCGTCAAAGTCCAGCTCCGGGGTCAGGGCCTGCACCTGCTCGGCGAAGCCTGGCTGCGCGGCCAGCGGGCCTTGGGCCAGGGCCTGCAACTGCTTCAGGCCCGAGCTGTTGTCGGCCTCGGCGAACACGGTGTCAAAACCGAGCATGGCCGCGGACTGCTGATCGAAGAGGGTGTCCACCAGGCGTGCCATGTGGTCACGCGACCATGGCCAGCGCCCTACTTCAGCCAGGCTTTTTTCATCGATGTCGACAATCACCACCCGATCGTCCAGGGTGGCGGGCATGGTGGCGCGCAGGCGCGTGTCGTAAATGATGTTGTCGAGGCGGTTGAGCACCTCCATGGGGGCCACACCCACCGCATGCAACACGGCGAATACCAGGGGGAGCAAGGTCACCGCCACACGGGCCCCGTGGCGGCTCAAGGCTTGCACCAGCGATCGCAGCCACATCGGTGGTGCCGCGCTCAACCCGGCCGTCGCGGCCAGGTTGCACGCATCAGTTCTGGATGAACTGCATCTGGGTGCCGGCGAGTTCGATCAGGTCGCCGTGTTTGAGCTGGATGGCATCCGTGCCCAGCTCTTTGCCATTGACCGATGGCTTGACCGCGCCTTCGACCAGGGCCACGACGTAACCGTGAGGCCGGCGGGTAATGGCAGCGACCGCGACACCGGGTTTGCCGATGGTGGTGACCACTTTGACCAAAGGCACTTCGCGCCCGGTGGCCGCACCCGACATCACCTTGATGGCGGCACTGCCCACCGAACTGGCGGCCTCGGGCTCCCCGACCACCGCACCGGAGTGGATGACCGTGGTCTTTTCGTAACCACCAGGCGCGCCGTCGTGCACGAACTTGATCTTGTATTTGCCGATTTCGACCGTGTCACCGTTTTGCAACTGCTGCTTCTTGATCGCTTTGCCGTTGACGTACGTGCCGTTGGTGCTGTTGAGGTCTTCCAGAAACACCTCGGCGCCCGACATCTGCATGACAGCGTGCTCACCACTGACCGCCAAATTGTCGATCACGATGTCGTTGTACGGCCGCCGACCCAGTGTGGTGCGGTCTTTGGTCAGCTGGACTTCCTTGATGACGACGCCATCGATGGAAACGATCATTTTCGGCATGGCCGACTCCTCTGGAACCTGATGAACTAATTCTAAATAGCTACTGGCCTACGCCTGTCCTAGCATACGCGACAGCAAGCCTTTGCGGATGGGTTTGGAACGGGTATGCGCCAGTATCACCGAAATATTATCCCGCCCACCTTGATCATTGGCTGCATCGACCAAGGCGTGCCCGCGCTCTTCCAGCGAACCCTCACCCTTAAGGATGACAGCCAAACGCTCGTCGGGCACCATGTCACTGAGCCCATCTGAACAAAACAGGTAAGTATCGCCGTCCTCGACGCGATATTCGTTAACTTCTAGCAACACTGTGTCTTCGACACCCAGCGCCCGCGTGACCAAGTTCTTGTGTGTGGCAAATTGCGCCTGCTCCGGCGTGAGCAAACCGGCATCGATCTGCTCCTGCAACAGCGAGTGGTCGCGTGTGATCTGCTGCAGCGTTTCACCCCGCAGCCGGTAACAGCGCGAATCGCCCACATGGCCCACCAGTACCCGCGAACCGATGAACAGGCCCATGACCATGGTCGTGCCCATGCCCGCATAGGTCGCGTTGGCGTTGGCGGCATTGAAGATGGACCGGTTGGCGTTGTCGATGCAAATCTCCATCGCCCGTTTGAGCTCTCGGCCAGACGCCTCATGCCCGCCCTCGGCCAGCCAGCGTCCCAGCTCGGTCTTGATGAAGGCGGTGGCCATGGCGCTGGCCACTTCGCCTGCGTTGTAACCACCCATGCCATCGGCCAGCACCAACAACTGGTTGTCCTCGTCCACCACGATGGCATCCTCGTTGTTGTCCCGGACCAAGCCGGGATCTGTCTGGGCGAAATACTCAAAGATCATGATGAGGGTGGAGGGTGCTGAGGCGTGGCCCGTCATCGTGTGAAGGCTCGTCGGTGAGCGCACTCGGCTCGGCATCAACGGGCATCTCGACTGGATCAGGAGGACGTGGGGACAAGGCTTGCGTGGGAGGAAAGGCTGGGGTTGCAGTAACCTGATTGTCGTTCAACTCGCTGACATTGTCTGACAACGACTTGGCCGCACCGATCAGGCTTCGCAATTCACGCGCCAGATTCCCGGCATCGGCGCAACGCTCGGCGGGCTGTTTGGCCAGACAACGGTGCAGCAAGTCCGACAACGCGACCGGCAAATCGGGCCGCACAGTGCGCACATCGGGCGCCGGCTGGTTGGCGATCTGGTACATCAGCGCGGCCAGCGATTCCGCCTGAAAGGGCAGGCTGCCAGTCAGCAGCTGGTACAGCGTGACCCCCAAGGCATAGATGTCGGCACGGCCATCCACCCGCTGGCCTGCCAGCTGCTCGGGCGACATGAAGCTGGGTGTACCAAACACCATGCCGGTCTTGGTGCGGGTGGCATCGGTGATGCGGGCGATGCCGAAATCGGTGACCTTCACGGTGTCGCTGGCGGGGTCGTACATGATGTTGCCGGGCTTGATGTCGCGGTGCACCACCTGGTGGCGGTGGGCATAGTCCAGGGCCTGGGCCACCCGCTCGCCAATCGACAACACCGTCGCCACGGGCAGCAGATGACCGGCCCGGGCGTGCTCCACCAGATCGCGCCCGCGCAGGTACTCCATGGCAATGTAGGCCAGGTCGTGCTCTTCACCGGCGTCGTAGATGGTGACGATGTGGGGGTGCTGCAGGCGGCCAGCCGTTTCCGCCTCCCGGAAGAAGCGTTCACGCGCGTCCTGCAGGTCGGCGCCTTCGAATTCGGCGCTCAGCGCCAGGGTCTTGATGGCCACGGTGCGACCAATCTTGGGATCACGCCCCCGGTACACCACCCCCATCGCGCCTTTGCCCAGCTCCTTGTCGACCTGGTAACGGCCCAGCATGGGTTTCTCGACGCCCCCCCCTGTGTCGGTGAGCAGCAAGCTACCACCCGGGTGGGAGGCCCCCGCACCCAGCACCACCGTCTCGGAGAGGTGGCGGGCACGCTTCAAGCGGGTTTTCACGTCCGGGTCGGCCGCGTCCAGGCGGGCCATGTGTTCGTAGACCGCCTCGGCCTTGTTGAACTGGCGCTTGCGTTCGAAGTCCAGCGCCAGGTGTTTGAGGTTGTCCATCAAGGCTTCGCTGTACGGCACGCGGCGCAGGCGGTCAAACGCCATGTCGAGCTGGCCCTGGCCTTGCAGCGCCAGGCCCATCATGCGGTTGGTCTCGGCCGACTCGGCCCGGGTCTCGCGCTGGCCCGATTCGGTGACGCCGAAACGCCGCGTCACCAGGGCCAGGTGACCGATCAGCAGCAAGGCCATGGGGAACACCAGCTGCACCCAGATCGCGCCGCGGGACAACAGGCCGACTTCTGCGACCAGCAGGCCCAGCAACAACGCCGCCGACACGCCCGCACCCACGCCGGCCGACAGGCGCGGCAAGACCGCCATCAGGTAGGCGGCGATCAGCGCGATGACACCCAGGACCAGGGCACCGCCCCAGACCGGCTGGGTGATGAAGTGGTTTTGCAGGATGCTCGATGTGGTGTGCGCCACGATGGCGGCGGGCGAAAGCGCCGGCGACACCGGGGTATTGAACAGGGTGCCCACGCCCGCAGCGGTGGCGCCGATGATCACCACCTTGCCGGCGTATTTGCCGGCCGGGATCTTGCCGGCCAGCACGTCGTAGAACGCATCGGTGGGGAACGGGGCGCGGCCGTCGCGTTCGGGATAGTACTGCGGCAGCACCCGGCCCAGCGGGTCGGTGGCGATGCGGGTATTGCCCATCATCAGGCCCTCGGCAGGCAGCACGCGAAGGTCGGACGGTCCCAGGTTGAGACTGTGGGCCGCCACGGCCAGTGCCATGGAGGGCACGGCCACCCCGTCGAAACGCACCAGCAGCGGCTCGTCGCGCACCGCCCCGTCGGTGTCCACCGAAGGGTTGAGGTGCGCGACCGCACGGGCGGCCGCGCCCAGGGCGGGCAAGGGCTGCTGGGAGGCCGAGGCCGGGAGGCCCAGCGTGGCTCCGTCTGCCAGGGCTTGCTGGCGGGCGAACGCGGGCAGCGGCTGATCGGGCGGCCCCTGGGGCTCACCCAGGGTGAACAGCGACGGCAGGATCACGCGCCCGGAGCGTTGAATGCTCTGCGCCAATTGCTGGTCCGAGTCCAGGGTCTGTTCGGCCTGCCCGATGAAGCCCAGCAGGTGCGCACGGGCGCCGGGACCCAGGTCGGCCAGGCCGGGCTCGGCCGGTGCTGCCTGCACCTGTTCGCGCAAGGCCCGCAAGCTGCTCAGGCCGCGGTCGCTCTGGGGTTCAAAAAAGAAGGCGGTGTGGGCAATGGTCTTGGCACCGGCCTGGGACAACCGGTCGATCAGTTGTGCATGGACTTCGCGGGGCCAGGGCCAGCGCCCGATGTTGGCGATGCTGGTGTCGTCGATGGCGATGACGGCGATGCGGTCGCTGGGCTGGCGCGCTGTCCGGGTGCTCGCCACGTCATAGAGCTTGAGCTCCAAGCCGTTGAAGAGCTGGGTCGTCACCTGGGCCAGGATCACCAGCGCCAAAACCACGGTCACCAGCATGGCGTCGGAGATCCGGCGGCGGCGTGGACGGGCGGTTGGCGAAGGCGAACTCATGGGCGAGGGACGTTTGGCGAAGCTGGGTAGGGCCTGTTGGCACTGGGCGATCTATGAGGGAAAAAGGTTGCTTCTGCGGCGTCGCTCGCAACCCAATGTTGTAGCATTTTGTTGCATATTGCGTTGCCCGGCAAGACAAAGGTCCCTGTGGATCACGAAGCGTAACGGCGCCATGAGGACTCAAAACGCAAAAAAGGCAACGCAAGCGTTGCCTTTTTCTCGGAAGCGGCCTGAAATCAGAGCATGGCTTTGAGCAGCTTGCCCATTTCCGAAGGGTTGCGCGTGACCTTGAAGCCACAGGCTTCCATGATCGCGAGCTTGGCATCGGCCGTGTCGGCACCACCGGAGATCAGCGCACCGGCGTGGCCCATGCGCTTGCCGGGGGGCGCAGTCACGCCAGCGATGAAGCCGACGATGGGCTTCTTCATGTTGTCGCGGCACCATTCGGCGGCCTCGGCTTCGTCGGGACCACCGATCTCACCGATCATGATCACGGCATCGGTGTCGGGATCGTCGTTGAAGGCACGCATCACGTCGATGTGCTTCAGGCCGTTGATGGGGTCGCCACCAATGCCCACAGCGCTGGACTGGCCCAGACCGATTTCGGTCAGCTGTGCCACGGCTTCATAGGTCAACGTGCCCGAGCGGGACACGACGCCGATGCGGCCTTTTTTGTGGATGTGACCGGGCATGATGCCGATCTTGATTTCGTCGGGCGTGATCAGGCCTGGGCAGTTGGGGCCCAGCAGCAAGGTCTTCTTGCCGCCTTTGGCTTCCTTGGCCTTCATGCGGTTGCGCACTTCCAGCATGTCCTTGACCGGGATGCCTTCGGTGATGCAGATCGCCAGATCCAGATCGGCCTCGACGGCTTCCCAGATCGCGGCAGCAGCGCCGGCCGGTGGCACGTAGATCACCGACACGGTGGCGCCGGTTTCGGAAGCGGCTTCCTTGACCGAAGCGTAGATCGGGATGTTGAAGATGGACTCGCCCGCCTTCTTGGGGTTCACGCCGGCGACAAAGCACTCTTTGCCGTTGGCGTATTCCTGGCACTTTTCCGTGTGGAACTGGCCGGTCTTGCCGGTGATGCCCTGGGTGATGACCTTGGTGTCTTTGTTGATGTAGATCGACATGGTGTGTTCCTTCGGGCTTAGGCGGCGTTGACAGCGGCAACCACTTTTTCAGCGGCTTCGGCCATGGTGTCGGCACTGATGATGGGCAGGCCGGACTCGGCCAGCATCTTCTTGCCCAACTGCTCGTTGGTGCCCTTCATGCGCACCACCAGTGGCACGTTGAGGTTGGTGGCTTTGCAAGCCGTGATCACGCCGGTGGCGATGGTGTCGCACTTCATGATGCCGCCGAAGATGTTGACCATGATGGCCTTGACCTTGTCGTTCTTCAGCATGATCTTGAAGGCTTCGGTGACCTTCTCGGGGGTGGCACCGCCGCCCACGTCCAGGAAGTTGGCCGGCTCGGCGCCGTACAGCTTGATGGTGTCCATGGTGGCCATGGCCAGGCCGGCACCGTTCACCAGGCAGCCGATGTTGCCGTCCAGGCTGATGTAGGCCAGGTCGAACTTGGATGCTTCGATCTCGGCCGCGTCTTCTTCGTCCAGATCGCGGAAGGCGACGATGTCGGGGTGGCGGAACAGAGCGTTGGGGTCGAAGTTGAACTTCGCGTCCAGGGCCATCAGGTCGCCCTTGGAGTCGCAGTTCAGGGGGTTGATCTCCACCAGCGACGCGTCGGTGTCCATGTAGCACTTGTAGAGCTTGGCGAAGATGTCAACCGCCTGGTCCACAGAACCACCGGTCAGGCCAATGGCGGCCGCGACTTTCTTCGATTGCTCAGGCGTGATGCCGGTCAGCGGATCGATCATCTCGGTGACGATCTTCTCGGGCGTGGAATG